>JAEUMW010000082.1 GCA_016791345.1 Betaproteobacteria bacterium
AGACCGATACTCAGGGGACATCAACACGTTGGCATGGTAAGCCCCTCTCTTGGGGGCGAGCGGAGAATGGGACGTAGGAAGGGTCCGCCGCTTGATCATAGGGTAAGACCGCGTGCTAGCGTCGAGCCGGGTCACCGGGGCGGCGGTGCAGCCACCCAGCACGCGGGCAGGGCCCCGATGTCAAGCGGCGGACACCCGTCGGGCCGGTGGCCAGTATGTTTGCGGCGTATGCCACGACTGGCTATCGTTACTCCTTGTAATCGGGTGACGACTAGACCCAACAAGACATCGGCAGCAGTGATCGAGGAGTAAAGGCAACATGGCCGTGGCGCTCTACGCTCGGGTCTCCACGACGCGGCAGGCGGAGCAAGATCTTTCCATTCCGGACCAACTGCGCCAGATGCGCGAATGGTGCGACCGGAACGGACACCTGATCGCCAAGGAGTACGTCGAGCCGGGTGCCTCGGCCACCGATGACAAGCGTCCGGTGTTTCAGGACCTGATCGCGGATGCGACGATGACCCCCGCCCCCTTCGAGGCGATCATCGTGCACAGCCTCTCGCGCTTCTTCCGCGATGCGATCGCCTTCGGCGTCTACGAGCGAAGACTCGCCAAGCAAGGCGTCAAGGTCATCTCGATCACGCAGCAGACGAGCGACGATCCTTCAGGGGAGCTGGCCCGACGCATCTTCTCCGTCTTCGACGAGTACCAGAGCAAGGAGAACGCGAAGCACACGTCGCGGGCGATGAAAGAGAACGCCCGCCGGGGCTTCTTCAACGGCTCCAGTGCGGCATTCGGTTATCGCGCCATCGAGACCGAGGCCCTCGGCAACCGCGGCAAGCGCAAGAAGAAGCTGGCGCTACACGAGGGGGAAGCCGAGATCGTGCGCCGCATCTTCGAGCTTTACCTGAACGGTCACCAAGGGCGTTCGATGGGGATCAAGGAGATCGCCAAGTACCTCAACGAGCGCGGCCTGCTCATGCGGGGGAAACCGTGGCGCATTCAGAAGGTGCACGAAGTCCTGTCGAGCCGGGCGTATCTCGGGGAGCACTACTTCAACGTCAAGGACTCCAAGACCGGCAAGAAGCGCCCGCCCTCGGAGTGGGTGCTGATGCAGGCGGAGCCGATCATCGAGGCGGCGGCGTTCGAGCGGGTGCGCCAGCGCAGGCAGGCGCGCGCCCCGGCGACGACGCCGCCTCGCCTCGTGAGTTCGCCGACACTGCTCACCGGACTCCTCCGCTGCGGGGACTGCGGTGCGGGCATGACGTTGGTGACGGGGAAGAGCGGCCAGTATCGCTATTACCGCTGCACGAACCGCCACAACAAGGGCGGACACCCGTGCCACAGCCGCAACGTGCCGATGGAGAAGCTCGACGCGCTCGTCATCGCCCGGCTCGCCGACCGGGTCCTCACCCCGGAGCGACTGCTAGTCATGCTCACCGAAGCCCGCCGGTACATGAAGGAGCGCAAGTCCGCGAATCAGGAGAAGCTCGCGAAGCTGCAGACCGAGCTGCGCCGTGCGGAGGAGAAGCTGAACCGGCTCTACGAGGCGGTCGAGACGGGCGTCCTTCCTCTGGACGACACCTTGCAGCGGCGGGCACAGCAGGCGAAGGCGGCGCGGGAAGCGGTGCTGGTGGAGATGGCAGGGGTTCGCCGAGTGCAGGCCATGCCGATCGAGCGCATCGTGCCGAGCCAGGTGCAAGCCTTCAGCAAGGCGCTACGGGCGAAGCTACAGGATCGGACCTCGACCTTTGCGAAGGACTATCTGCGCACCGTGGTGAGCGAGATTCGGGTCACTGGCGGGACGGCCGTCATCTCCGGCAGCTATGTGCAGTTGATGGCGGCAGTGGTGCAGAAAAAGACAGAGGACAAACAAGTGCCCTCTTTTATGCGTGATTGGCGCGCCCGGCAGGATTCGAACCCACGACCCCCTGGTTCGTAGCCAGGTACTCTATCCAACTGAGCTACGGGCGCGAAGTGCGCAATGGTATCAAAACGCGAAGGCGGCGAGAACCACGGAATGCGCGCGCGCCGGTGTCACTTGCAGGGAAAGCGCGCCTGCAGACCCTTCAGCATCACGAGTTCGATCGGATATTCCGGCTGCACGTAGGCTTGCTGAGCCTCGCGGTCGATGATCGCCAGGTAGTCGGCGGTGGTGAGGGCAACGTCGTCCGGATCGCAGAAGAAGGGTGTTCCCTTCTGCGCTTTGATCTGCGCATTCGCCCACAGCAACCCCTCACCCACTCCTGTTAGATAGGGCTTCGTCAAACGGTCGAAAGCGGACTTGTTGGCGGCATCCCGGTCCGCGAGGTACCGGCGCACGCTCATGTCCGCAGACGCATTCGCGGCAGCAAGAAAGAACGGCAGCGCGGCTAAGATTCTTCTCATGAGGGAGGAGTGTCTTGCGACAGGGGATTCGGGGCGTGTCGCGGAGCCGTATGAGCCGGAGGTGGCGGAGACAGAGGGATTCGAACCCTCGATACGAGTTTTAGCCCATATACTCCCTTAGCAGGGGAGCGCCTTCGACCTCTCGGCCATGTCTCCGATTGTTCGCGCGAGAGTATAGCCGCTCGCGTGCATGCGCTCAAACCGCCGCCAGTTCCCGATCGAGTTCGAACGCCTTGTGCAGCACCCGCACGGCGAGTTCCATGTATTTCTCGTCGACCACGACGGAGATCTTGATCTCCGATGTGGAGATCATCTGGATGTTGATGCCTTCCTCTGCCAGCGCCCGGAACATCTTGCTCGCAATGCCGACGTGCGAGCGCATGCCCACACCCACCACCGAAACCTTGGCGATCTTGCCGCCGCCGAGGACGTCACGGGCCTGGATGTGGTCCTTCACCGGACCCAGGATCTGCAGTGCCTTCGGATGGTCGTTGCGGTGCACCGTGAACGAGAAGTCGGTGGTGCCGTCGACCCCGACGTTCTGGATGATCATGTCGACATCGATGTTCGCTTCGGCGATCGGGCCCAGGATCTGATAGGCAATGCCGGGACGGTCGGGAACGCCGACCACGGTGATCTTCGCCTCGTCGCGATTGAAAGCGATACCGGAGATGACTGCTGCTTCCATCTTTTCGTCTTCCTCGAAAGTAATCAGCGTGCCCTCGCCTTCCTCCTCGAAGCTGGAGAGTACGCGCAACCTGACGCGATACTTGCCGGCGAACTCGACCGACCTGATCTGCAGTACCTTCGACCCGAGGCTCGCCATTTCGAGCATTTCCTCGAAGGTGACGGTCTTCAGCCGGCGCGCATCCGGTTCGATGCGCGGGTCGGTGGTGTACACGCCATCGACGTCGGTATAGATGTGGCACTCGTCCGCCTTGAGCGCCGCCGCGATCGCCACCGCGGTGGTGTCCGAGCCGCCGCGGCCTAGGGTGGTGATGTTGCCCATTTCGTCCTCGCCCTGGAAACCGGCAACCACCACCACGTAGTCATCCTCCAGATCCGCCCGGATCGGCGCCTCATCGATGTTCAGAATGCGCGCCTTGGTGTGCGCGTCGTCGGTCAGGATCTTCACCTGTCCGCCGGTGTAGGAGCGGGCCTTCACGCCGAGTTCCATGAGCGCCATCGAAGTGAGCGCGATCGACACCTGCTCGCCGGTGGACACCATGACGTCCAATTCCCGCGGATCGGGATAGGTCTGGACGTCTTTCGCCAGGGCGATGAGCCGGTTCGTTTCGCCCGCCATGGCGGACACCACGACCACCACCTGGTGGCCGCGCGCCTTCCATTTTGCGACGCGGCGCGCGACGTTCTTGATGCGTTCCGGGCTGGCAACAGAGGTGCCGCCGTACTTTTGTACGATCAAACTCATGAGATAGGACGCGAGGAAGGAAGCGCGATTCTACCCGAAGCCGCAGAGTGGAACATGTGCCCAGGAAATCGTTGCGCCGCAGCGTGCTTATGCGTTCGTTCTCAGCACAGCGCGGGCAACGTGTACCGCGCGCGACGCAGTGCGCCGTAGTCATAAAATTATCTGAACCCATGTAGGGATTCCCTGTCCATGCCTTCCAGGGGGAGAATATGCGTTCGACCTACGAGAGGGACCTTTTATCCATGAAAAATACCGTTCACAAGCTTCCGAATCCTCGTGAGATTCGTCTCAAACTCGGTTTGAACCAGCAGGAATTCTGGACGAAGGTCGGTGTGACTCAAAGCGGTGGCTCGCGGTACGAGAGCGGGCGCAGCATGCCGAGACCCGTGCGCGAACTGCTACGCCTGGTCCACGTCGAGAAGATAGATGTCGATAAAGCCAAGGGAGAAGATTTCGCCCTGGTGAGCTATCTCAAGTCCTCCAACCCATCGCTCTACAAGAACCTGAAGAAAGCGATGAAGGAGGCACCGAGCAACGGCAAGGCACATCGCCGCGGTGCAGCACGCTGATTGCCACGGCGGCCCGAAAGGGCCGCGGTGCGCTTTAGCTTTATGGGGTAACGCTCACCACGATGTCCAGAGCGCGGATACGGTCGGCCAGTTGAGCGAGCCATGCTTCTGGAACATTCGATATCCGTTTTGCCTCCGGCTGGTGCGAAAGCCGGGCAACCCCGTAGAGCATCACGCCTCTCAACTCGACGCCATCTTCCTTGAGGCGCGCGAGACAGTGGACATAAGCGTCGACCTCGCGCTCGGCCGGTGGCACGCCGTCCAGCGCAAAGACGCACGTCTGCAGCCACGTAGGACAAAGGCGAGCAGCCGTATGCAGATTGCGCAGCACTTTTTCCATCGTCGTTCGGGTGCTGTTGACGGCGCGAATGCCGCCCTCGGTCGCCCGATCGAGCTTGAACCAGACTTCCCCGCCGAGACTCGCGAGCTTCTCGAGACCGACCTGCACCCGGGCCTGATGCACCAGGCTGCCGTTGGTGATCAGGACGACCTTGATCCTGCCTTCGAGCGCGAACTCGCGCAGGACACGCCCGACCGCATCGACCACCGCCGGAAATTCGCGTGCGGAGGTCGGCTCGCCATTGCCGGAGAACGCAACGTCGTTGAGGCGTCGTGACTCGGGCGGAACTCGGCGCTCCATGAAGTCGCCATGGATGACGCCGTCTAGGAATCCGCGCAGTTCGCGCTCCAGCAGCGCGACATCGATCGGTGGCGGGCCGCCACGGGTCAGACCGGGCACCTGACAGTAGATGCAGCGCCAGTTGCACGCATCATTGAGATTGAGGTTGATGCCGATCGACACGCCGCGCGCACGGCGGGACACCACCGGATAGACATAGGTCAGTCCGGCGGCATCGCGGTCGTGTTCCGCGACGGTGAGCCGGTAGCCGGCAGGTCGTGACGGGGTTGTCGAGGTCAACGTGCTTTCCCGATGGGCATGGGAGGGCCGATGATATACTCGATCGCCGAATTCGCCCCCTTCCATGCAGATCACCTGTCGGCTCGAATTCGATTCCGGCCACCGCATTCCACACCATCAGAGCCAGTGCCAGCACCTGCACGGGCACCGCTACGCCATCGAGATCACGCTCTCGGGCGGCATCATCGAGACCGAGGGCTCACCACAACAGGGCATGGTGATGGACTTCGCGGACGTGAAGACGATCGCCCGCCGCGAGATCGTCGATGCTTGGGATCATGCCTTTCTGGTCTATCGCGGGGATCGTCAGGTGCGCGATTTCCTGGACTCCATCCCCGGTCACAAGACCGTGGTGCTCGCGCGCGTGCCGACGGCGGAGAACCTCGCCGTGGAAGCCTTCCGCATCCTCGACCGGGCGTACCGCGACTGCTACGGCAATCAGCTGCGGCTCGTCCGGGTGCGCCTTTTCGAGACGCCCAACAGCTGGGCGGACGCCGTGCGCGGCGAATTGCCGACTGACTGAGCGCTACTGCCAGTAGCTCTTGCGCCGCGGCAGCGTCACCTGTCGATCGCCGAGGGTGCCGGTCAACCCCTGACGCGTCGCCTTCCCCTTGAATTCGAGTGGCTCGCCGGTGGATGCCGGAACGGTGAAGACGACGGTCGCGCCGTCCACGCTCACCGGCACCAGCGCCGGCGCCGCCGGCAGTCCGTCGGCGGTCTGCACGAAAGCGCGAAAGCCCTCGCGACTGCGGACGATGATCACCTCCATGCCGATCATTTCCTCGTCCCCACCGAGGCTCTTGAGGGTTGAGTAGATGCCGGTGATCCGGGCCGAGGGCTTCGCCGGAGCGCTCTCGGCGGGCGCTTCGGCCTTCTCCGCCACGGGAATCGCGGATTCTTCCACCTGCTGCTGCGACTCGACCGGCTTCGTCTCGGCGTCGTGAGCGGCAAGGGCAGGTGCCAGCCCGCATAGAGCGAGGACGACGAGATAACGCAGCATCAGGCAGCCACCAGTCAGCTAGAACGGAATGTCTTCGT
>JAEUMW010000083.1 GCA_016791345.1 Betaproteobacteria bacterium
GTTCCTTGCCCAGAACGATCAGGTTCTTGAGCCGCATCCGACGTGCTTCCGCGTCATCAGGAAGCTGCGCAGCAGACTTGAGGAGTTCGCGATCCCTGTCCTTGTCTTTGGCCATGTATGCTCGTCCGAAGATGCGAAAAAGCTTGCTAGTATATCACAGGCTTGGAGGTTACGCTTGGACCGCCAGTTGCCGCATAGCGTTCTGCCTGGAGCTTCCGGAGCTCGGACCGTTCGTCCGGGCTCAGGGCCGCCAGACCCTTCTCGCTGAGTTCCCTGCTGCGCGCCTTGAGGCGCAGATCTTTCAGCTTCTGCAGTTCAGCCTCGAAATCCGCCCTTACGTCCAATCCTTCGATTCCCAGTGCCATGATCTCTGCCGAAGCGTCGTTGAGCACGGGTTCGTGCGGGGATCCGCGGAAGAAGTCGCTCACGCTCGCCACCAGAACCCGCTCCGTTATCTGCGGGTTCGCCGCGAGAAAATCAAGCAATGCCGATACCGCCTGCGTATCGGAGTCGCGAGCGCTGACCGCATCACAGCCCACTTCTGCAGCCAGATGCGGAGCAATGAGCAAACAACGCAGCAGTTGCCGCTGGGGTGACACCGGGGCTGGTCGCCGCACCCGTTGCGGTGGCGGGCGCGACGCAGTCGATCGCTTGAGGCCGAGCAGGGCATCGCTCTCCACCGGATCGAGCCCGACCAGTTCCGCTAGGCGCCTCCGGAGCAGGGCTGCAAGCGCCGGTGCGGTGATGCGACTCACCAGCGGCTTCGCGGCCTGCAGCAAGGCCGCACGCCCTTCTGCCGCGGCCAGATCGAGCGGGCCGGCAAGCTCGCGCAGCAGGAAGGCCGACAAGGGGAGGGCGTCGCCGATCAGCGCTTCGAAGTTCTCCCGCCCCGCCTTCCGCACGTAGCTGTCGGGATCCTCTCCCTCGGGCAGGAACGCGAAAGCCACCTCCTTGCCGTCGATGAGTTGTTCGAGGCAATTCTCCAGCGCTCGCCATGCCGCTCGCCGACCCGCCTCATCGCCATCGAAGCAGAACACCAGCCGCCCCGCCTGCTTGAGCAGCTTCTGAACATGATGCGGCGTGGTCGCAGTGCCCAGCGTCGCTACCGCGTCGGCGACTCCCTGCTGTGCCAGGGCCACCACGTCCATGTAGCCTTCGACGACGATCACCCGCCCGGAAGCGCGGATCGCGGCCCGCGCCTGGTACAGCCCGTAGACCTCGCGCCCCTTCTCGAACACGGAGGTTTCCGGCGAATTGAGATACTTCGGTTCGCCCTTGCCGAGCACGCGACCGCCGAAGCCGATGACGTCACCTCGAGTGTTCACGATCGGGAACATGACGCGATCCCGGAACCGGTCGTACCGCTTGCCATCCTCGCCCTGGACGACGAGACCGGCATCGACCAGCGTCTGCGCTCGGTAGTCGGGAAATATCGCTGCGAGGTTCTGCCATCCCGGCGGGGCGAAGCCGAGCCCGAAGCGGGCGGCGATCTCTCCCGTCAACCCGCGCCCCTTGAGGTATGCGACGGCAGCCTCGGAACGTTTGAGTTCACCCTTGTAGAACACGGTGGCTGTCCGCAGCGTCTCGGTGATGCTCTGAGTCGCCGCTACCGCTGAGGATGTGCCCAGGTTATCCGGACGGACCTCGGGGACAGTCATGCCTGCCCTGGCGGCCAGTTCCTCGATGGCCTCGACGAACCCCAACCCCGAGTACTCCATCAGAAAGCCGACGGCGTTGCCGTGCGCGCCGCATCCGAAGCAGTGGTAGAACTGCTTGGCCGGACTGACCGTGAATGACGGACTCTTTTCGCTGTGAAACGGGCAGCACGCCACGAGATTCGCGCCCGCCCGCTTGAGCGGCACATGGGATTCGACCACGTCGACGATATCGAGGCGGTTCAACAGATCCTGGATGAAGGATTGAGGAATCATGGCGCCCCGTCGACGAACAACCCTCGCATTATAGGCTGCTGCCCGCTGCCACTCCGGAATCGCGACGGAAGGCCCGGCACGTCATCAATGTGCTCGGAAGGGTTCGCGGGTCTCGCCAGACTGACACCCTGCCGCGTCAGCCCGCCAACCTCGACTTGACCAGCGCCGAGACTTGGCCCATGTCGGCCCGACCCGCGAGTTTCGCCTTGAGCACTGCCATGACCTTTCCCATGCTTTGCGGACCCGCAGCCCCCGTCTCGGCAATAGCGAGCGTGACGGCCTCATCGACTTCCGCTTGTGACAGTTGCGCCGGCAGATAGCTTTGGAGCAGCGCGACCTCATAGGCTTCGCCGGCGGCGAGATCCTGCCGCCCGCCAGCCTCGAACTGGGCGATGGCGTCCCGCCGCTGCTTGACCATCTTTTCGATGGTCGCCACGACGTCTGTGTCGGCCAACTCGCGTCGCTCGTCCACCTCGCGCTGCTTGATCGCGGCCAACAACAGGCGCAGCGCACCGAGGCGCTGAGCGTCCTTCGCGCGCAGCGCGGACTTCATGTCATCGGTGACACGGGCCTTGAGGGTCATGTGGACACCTCGGGGACGGGAAGAGGTGCGGTGGATCACCCGCACCCGCGATGTGGGACGGGGATCAGTACAGACGCTGGGGAAGCATCTGGCTGCGCAGACGCTTGTAGTGACGCTTGACGGCGGCGGCAAGCTTGCGCTTGCGCTCAGACGTGGGCTTTTCGTAGAACTCGCGAGCACGAAGCTCGGTAAGCAGGCCGGTCTTTTCGATGGTGCGCTTGAAGCGGCGCAAGGCAACCTCGAACGGTTCGTTCTCTTTGACGCGTACGGTGGGCATTGAGCGATTCAGCCTAGGGTTCGTCAGTGGAAAGCCAAGTAATATAGCAGGCTTTCCGCAATTCTTGAAAGACCTTCGTGCCTCCACCGCTTTCTTCCCCGCTCGACCCGACGACGCCGAACCGGCACGCCGGACTCGTCCTCGGTATCGAGACATCCTGCGACGAAACCGGCGCCGCGCTCTTCGATCTGGAGCGTGGGCTCGTCGCGCATACCCTGTTCTCGCAAGTCGACCTGCACGCCGCTTATGGGGGTGTGGTGCCCGAACTCGCCTCGCGCGACCATGTCCGCCGCCTGCTGCCGCTGCTACGCGATGTCCTGCACCGATCGCAGACCGCACCGGACCAGCTGAAGGCGATCGCCTACACCCAAGGCCCCGGTCTGGCAGGTGCGCTTCTGGTGGGCGCCGGCGCCGCGACCGCCCTCGCGTACGCCCTGCGCATCCCCGCGATTCCCGTCCACCATCTCGAGGGCCATCTGCTCTCGCCCCTGCTCGCGCATCCGGCGCCCGCCTTTCCCTTCGTCTGCCTGCTCGTCTCGGGCGGACATACGCAGTTGATGGAAGTGCGCGGGGTTGGCCGCTATCGCCTTCTGGGCGAAACGCTCGACGATGCCGCCGGCGAAGCCTTTGACAAGACGGCCCAGTTGCTGGGACTCGGCTATCCCGGCGGACCGGCGCTCGCGCGCCTGGCAGCGGAGGGGCGCGCCGATCGCTTCGCACTGCCGCGGCCGATGCTCGCGAGCAGCGACCTCGATTTCAGCTTCAGCGGCCTCAAGACCGCGGTAGCCCTGCTCATCCGCCGCGTCCAGCCCGACCAGGCGACGCGCGCGGACGTCGCCGCGAGCTTCCAGGCTGCGATCGTCGACGTGCTGGTCGCCAAGGCGGTTGCCGCTATCGAGTGGACCGGATTGCGTCGCCTCGTCGTGGCTGGCGGGGTCGGCGCGAATCTCGCCCTGCGGGAGCGCCTTGCCGCGGCCTCTCACGCCCGTGGCGCCGATCTCTTTTATCCCCCTCTCGAATTCTGCACCGACAACGGCGCCATGATTGCGCTCGCCGGTGCCCTGCGCCTGACCGCCGCCGCGGCGCATCGTACGCTCGGATTTGCCGTGCGACCGCGCTGGGACCTCGCCAGCGTGCCTCCGACCGAGCATCTCGCGACGGCCGACTGACCCGGCAGGCTAAACGACTCTCCCTTCGGTGCCCTCGATAAGCTTGCGGATGTTGCTGCGATGCCGCCAGAGCAGCAGCGCCGCCATCGCCAGGATGACCACCAGATAACTGCCGGCACCCAGGAAGTACCATCCGGCAACCGGGGCGGCAAGCGCCGCCGCCAGCGCACCCATGGAAGACACGCGCGTCGCGAAGAACGCCACAGCCCACGCCCCCAGCGCTGCGAGACCAACGGGCAGGCTGAAGGCGAACAGAATGCCGCCGGCCGTCGCAACCCCTTTGCCGCCGCGGAAGCGGAAGAAGATCGGATAGAGGTGACCGAGGAACGCCGCAAGACCCGATAGCGGCACCACCTCCGGCGCCGCCCCGACCTGCGGGGCGATGATCCTCGCAAGCCATACGGCGACCACTCCCTTCAGCACGTCTCCCGCCAGGGTGAGCGCGGCTGCGGTCTTCTTTCCGGAGCGCAGGACGTTGGTCGCGCCCGGGTTGCCGGAGCCGTAGCTGCGCGGATCGGGCAGCCTGAAAATCCCGCTCACGATAACGGCAAACGACACGGAGCCGATCAGGTAGGCGAGCACCACGACAACCGCACTGGCCAAGGCTGCTGCTCCCCGGAACGCGGCACTCTGATGGGCAGGGCGACCACCGGTCCGCTCTTGATTACAATCGTGTCTGGATTCTACGACACGGCGCCATGGACATCATCTTCATCGAAGACTTCCGGGTGGAAACCTTGATCGGGATCTACGAGTGGGAGCGCCGCGTCCCGCAGACCATCCAGATCGACATCGAGATTGGCAATCCGGGCAGTCGCGCTGCGGCCACCGACGACATCGTCGATACCATCGATTACGGCGCGGTCGTCAGCCGCATCGAGGAGACGCTCAAGGCGCAACAGTTCCTGCTGCTCGAGCGGCTGGCGGAACACATCGCCGACATCATTCGCGGCGAGTTCAGGTCACCCTGGGTGAAGGTAAGCGTTGCGAAGCTGCAGCTCCTGCGCGGCGTGAAGCGGCTCGGCGTCACCATCGAGCGCGGCTCGCGCACCTGAGCGCTCAGTCGAGCGCTTCAGCCCCGTGGGTGATGCTTTGCGTGCAGCTGCTTCAGGCGCTCGCGCGCGACATGCGTGTAGATCTGCGTGGTCGACACGTCCGCGTGCCCGAGCAGCAGTTGCACGACCCGCAGATCGGCGCCGTGATTCAGGAGATGCGTCGCAAAGGCATGGCGCAGGCTGTGCGGAGAGATTTCCGTCACGATCCCGGCAACCACTGCGTATCGCTTGACGAGCTGCCAGAACATCTGGCGCGTCATGCCGCCGCCTCGTCCTGTGATGAACAGCGCCTCGCTGGCGCGCCCGGCAAGCAGCACGCCCCGCGCTTCGCGCAGGTAACGCTCGAGCCACGCGAGCGCCTCCTCGCCGAGCGGCACCAGGCGCTCCTTGGCGCCCTTGCCCATCACGCGCACCACACCGCTGTCATGGCTCACCTGCCTCAGGCTCAGCCCGACGAGTTCCGACACGCGCAGCCCGCTTGCATAGAGCGTCTCGAGCATGGCGCGGTCGCGCAGCCCCCGCGGCGTATCGAGGTTCGGTGCCTGCAGCAGTCGCTCGACGTCGTCCTCCGTGAGTATCTTGGGGAGACTGCGCGGAAGTTTCGGTGCCTCGATACGCAGCGTCGGGTCGACTTCGATTCGACCCTGGCGCAGCAGATAGGCATAGAAGCGCTTGAGACTCGACAGCAGGCGGCTGGTGGTGCGCGGCTTCGCCTTCCGGGCGAACTTGTACGCGAGATAGTCGAGCAGATCGGCCCGCTGCGCCTCCGGCAGTGCGCGCCCGCTTTGCCGACTCAGCCAGTCGGCGAACTGGGTGAGATCGGCGCGATAGCTCTGCAGCGTGCCGCGTGAGAGGCCGTCCTCCAGCCAGAGGGCATCGCAGAAAAGATCGAGAAGATCGTCACCGGCGCTCATGCTGCAGCAGCCAGCGCTTGACGTCGCGGCCAACGCCGCCGTTCGCGTTCATAAACCCGCCGATGCCGTGGCTGCTGACGACGCGATGGCAGGGAATCACGAGCGGCACGCGATTGGCGCCGCAGGCATTGCCAACGGCGCGCGCACCGGAGCCGATGCGCTCCGCCACCTCGGCATAGGTGCGCGTTTCGCCGCACGGGATCCGCGCTATCTCTTTCCACACTCTGCGCTGAAACGCGGTTCCGCCGGTTGCGATCGGCAGTTCGAAGGGTCGGCTGGCGTCCTCCAGATAGGCGCGCAACTGCCGGCACACTTCAACCGTGAAGGGATCGCCCGGCGCCATTGCGGACGCGTCCAGTGAGAGGAAGTCGATGCCGATCAACACATCGCTTTCCGTGCGTATGCCCAGCACCGCGAATGGCGTTGGCATCCTGGCCCGATACTCCATCGCGAGCACCTCCGCTCAAGACATGGCGCTGCCAAACAAAAAGGGCGGCCGCGGCCGCCCCTCGCGTCGCCGCAGCCGGTGTCACTCGGCTGCCGCCTCCTTGGTGCTCGTCTGGATCTTCTCGCGGATGCGGGCAGACTTGCCGGAGCGACTGCGGAGGTAATACAGCTTGGCGCGGCGCACGTCGCCGCGGCGCTTCACCTCGACGCTTGCAATCAGCGGCGAGTAGGTCTGGAAGGTCCGCTCGACCCCTTCTCCCGAAGATATCTTGCGCACGGTGAACGAGGAGTTCAAGCCCCGGTTGCGCCGTGCAATTACTACCCCTTCGTAGGCCTGGACGCGCTTGCGCTCTCCCTCGACCACGTTCACGCTCACGACCACGGTATCGCCCGGTGCAAAGTCGGGAAGCGACTTGCCGAGACGCTGCACTTCCTCCTGCTCGAGCTGTTCAAGAATGTTCATGTTCCGCTCCTCGATCCGCATGTTCCTTCAAGAATTCTTCCAGCAACGACTGCTCCTCGGCGCTCATGCTGCGCTTGGCCAGCAGGTCCGGCCGCCGCAGATGGGTGCGCCCGATCGACTGCTTGAGCCGCCACCGCCTAATCTCCGCATGGTGACCCGACATCAGCACCGCCGGCACACGGGCCCCCTCGTAGTCTTCGGGCCGCGTGTAGTGCGGACAGTCGAGCAGACCATCGACGAACGAGTCTTCCTGGACGGAGTACGCGTCTCCCACCGCTCCGGGAAGTTGCCGCACCACGCTGTCGATGAGGATCATCGCGGGCAATTCGCCACCCGTCAGCACGTAGTCCCCGACGCTGATCTCCTCGTCCACCTCGCGTTCGATGACGCGCTCGTCCACGCCTTCGTAGCGCCCCGCTACCAACACCAGCCCCTGCCGCGCCGCCAGTTCCAGCACGCCGTCGTGATCCAGCACCCGCCCCTGCGGCGAGAGGTAGATCACCCGGGAATCGGCAATGCCACAGCTCACATGGCGCTGCCTCGCCGACCTGATCGCACACTCCAGCGGCGATGCGAGCATCACCATCCCCGGCCCGCCGCCGAACGGCCTGTCGTCCACCGTCCGGTACGGCCCTTGAGCGAAGTCCCGTGGATTCCACGCGACCAGTTCCCACAGTCCCTTCTCTCTCGCGCGTCCGGTGATGCCGTAGGCGGTCACCGCTTCGAACATCTGCGGGAAGATGCTGACCACGTCCACCCGGAGCACCCGCCTTACCCCCGCTGCCGACACCGTTTCAGTAATCGGCCGCCCAGTCCACCTGCAGCCGTCCGCCGGCCACATCCACCTCGAGAACCACCGGCGCGATGAAGGGGATCAACCGCTCGCACTCGCCGCTCACGACGAGTACATCGTTCGCGCCGGTCTCGATCAGGGACTTCACCGTCCCGAGCACCTCCCCTTCGATGTTCGTCACGGCCAGCCCGATCAAGTCGCTCCAGTAGTACTCGTCCGCCTCGGGTCGGGGCAGCGCAGACCGTGGCACCGCGATCTCCGCGCGCGCCAGTGCCGCAGCCGCATCGCGGTCGTCGCACCCCTGCAGCTTCACCGCGAGCCCCTGACGGTAGGGTTCAACGGATTCCACCGTCCACGGCACCCACGTCGCGTCGCTGCCCAGCCACCACTGCGGATAGTCTGCGAGACCGTCCGCGGCTTCCGTAAACGCCCGCACGCGAAGCCACCCGCGCACGCCATGTGGCGCGGTGACGCGCCCCATCACCACCATGCGTTCAGGACTTGGCGGCGGCACCGTATTGCTTGACGAGACGCTGCACGGTGTCCGAGGGCTTCGCGCCCTGCCCCGTCCAGTATTCGAAGCGCGGTAGATCGATTCTGAGACTCTCGCGACCCTCGGGTGCCTTCGGGTCGTAGAAACCTACGCGCTCGACGAATCGGCCGTCCCGCGCATTGCGGGAATCCGCGACGACGACATTGAAGAAGGGCCGCTTTTTGGCGCCACCCCGTGCGAGCCTGATTACAACCATTTGGGACCGTCCAAATGCCGAAAAGCTTTGAAGTATATTCGCGAACCCCTGACTCTGACAAGAAGACTCAATGCATGCCGGGAAGCATGCCCTTCATGCCGCGCATGAGCTTCGCCATCCCCCCCTTCTGCACCATCTTCATCATCTTCTGCGCCTGCTCGAACTGGTTGAGGAGCCGATTGACCTCCTGCACCGTCACACCTGCACCCGCAGCAATCCGCCGCTTCCGCGAGGCCTTCAGGATCTCCGGCTTGGCGCGCTCCTGCGGGGTCATCGAATTGATGATGCCCTCGATGCGGTTGAATGTCCGGTCATCCACGTTGGCCTGACTCGCGACCTGACCGAACTGCCCGGGAAGCTTGTCGAGAAAGGCACCGACGCCACCCATTTTCCGCATCTGGTTGATCTGCGCCTTGAAGTCCTCCAGGTCGAATCCCTTGCCCGTCTTGAATTTCTTCGCCAGACGCTCCGCTTCGTCGCGGTCGACCTTGCGCTGTGCGTCCTCGATCAGCGTCAGCACGTCCCCCATGCCGAGGATGCGCGATGCCATCCGGTCCGGATGGAACGGCTCGATGCCGCTGAGCTTCTCGCCGACGCCGACGAACTTGAGCGGCTTGCCGGTGACGTGACGCACCGAGAGGGCCGCACCGCCGCGGGCGTCGCCGTCGAGCTTGGTCAGGATCAGTCCGGTGAGCGGCAACGCTTCGGAGAAGGCGCGCGCCGTGTTCACCGCGTCCTGACCCTGCATCGCATCCACGACCAGAAAGGTCTCGACCGGATGCAGCGCGGCGTGCAATGCCTCGATCTCCTGCATCATCTGCGTGTCGATCGTGAGTCGGCCGGCAGTGTCGACGATGACGACGTCGAAGAAGTGCCGCCGCGCGTGCTCGACGGCCTGTTCGGCAATCGCCACCGGCGCAAGCTCCGGCGCAGGTGGAAAGAAGTCGATGGCGAGCTGTTTGCCGAGGGTGGCGAGCTGGTCGATGGCTGCCGGGCGATAGACGTCGCAGCTCACGAGCAGCACCTTTTTCTTCATCTGCTCCTTGAGCAGCCGCGCCAGCTTGCCGGATGTCGTCGTCTTGCCGGAGCCCTGCAGGCCCGCCATCAGCAGCACTGCCGGCGGCACCGCCGCCAGGTTGATCGCATCGTTGTGGTCGCCCATCAGATGCGTCAACTCCTGGTGCACCACCCCGACGAGCGCCTGGCCCGGCGTCAGATTACCGACCACCTCGTGGCCGAGCGCCTTCTCCTTCACCCGCGCCACGAACTCCTTGACCACCGGCAGCGCGACGTCCGCTTCGAGCAGCGCCATGCGCACTTCACGCAGCGCGTCCTGGATGTTTTCCTCGGTAAGGCGGGCCTGGCCCCGCAGGTTCTTGACGACGGCGGACAGTCGCTGGGTGAGACCTTCGAGCATGACGGACGAAACCCTTGAATGGGAAGGAACGGAAGATTGCCGCCTGAATTCTATCCAGAGCGTTTGGTGTAGACTCCTGCTGCGATCGCACACGCGACGCGTCGTGCGGGCGCGCAACATGCCGAGCATCTTACTCCATCTCATCAACGCCTTGCTGTACGCGGGCGGCGGTGCCTATTTCTGGCGCACACGCTGGCGTTTCGCCACGGTGCCGGCGATTTCCACGGAGGTCCGCCAGTCGCCGGGATGGGAGCACGCCGTCATACTCGTGCCGCTCGCCCTTCACGCGTGGCTCCTGTACTCGACGATGTTCAAGGCGGACGGACTCTACCTGGGTGTCGGCACCGCGCTCTCCGCGATTGCTTGGCTGACGATGCTGATCTACTGGCTGGCGAGCCTGTTCTACCGGCAGGAAGGACTGCAGACGCTGATCCTTCCAGTTGCTGCCGTGGCCGTACTGCTGCCGGTGATCTTCCCGGCGCTCAAGCCGCTCGCCCATACCGAGGTGCCCGCATTCAAGTTCCACCTGGTGCTCTCGATGCTCGCCTACAGCCTGTTCACGATCGCATCGCTGCACGTGCTCCTGATGGCGCTGCTCGAGCGTCGCCTGCACGGTGGCGCAGTCAAGCGCGCGCCGCGCTGGATGCCACCGCTGCTTACCATGGAAGCACTGCTCTTTCGCATCATCGGCGCCGGCTTCGTGCTGCTGACGCTGGTGCTGGTAAGCGGCATCTTTTTCTCGGAGGAGGTCTTCGGCAAGCCCCTATCCTTCAGCCACAAGACAATCTTCGCGTTCCTGTCCTGGGGCATCTTCGCCGCGCTGCTGGCAGGTCGAAGCGCTTACGGCTGGCGCGGCCGTGTCGCCGTGCGCTGGACTCTGGCCGGCTTCCTCACTCTCGTGCTCGCCTATCTGGGCAGCAAGTTCGTGCTGGAGATCCTGCTGGGTCGAGGCTAGCGCCTCCCGCTCAGCCGCGAGCGCTTGGACGACATCCCGATATCGGCCCTGCTGATCGCCCTGGCGGTCTGCCTGCTGATCTCGGCTTTCTTTTCGATTGCCGAAACCAGCATGATGGCGCTCAACCGCTATCGGCTTAAGCACCTGGCCGAGCAGGGGCACCGCGGCGCCCGCCTCACCCAGCATCTCCTGTCGCAGGTCGACCGCCTGCTGGGCGTCGTGCTGCTCGGAAACAATCTCGTCAATGCGACCTCGGCGGCGTTGGTCACCGTCATCACCTTCCGTCTGCTCGGCGAGAACGAATGGGCGGTAACCATCGGCACCCTCGCCGTCACGTTTGCGATCCTGGTCTTCAGCGAAGTGACGCCCAAGGTGATCGGCGCCACCTACCCCGAGCACATCGCACTGCCCGCAAGCTTCATCCTGTCGCCGCTGCTCAAACTCACACGGCCGATCGTCTGGTTCGTGAACCTGTTCGTGCGCGCGCTGCTGTGGCTGTTGCGGATCAAGCCGCAGCCCGACACCGCCCATAACCTGAGCCTCGAGGAACTGCGCACCCTGGTCATCGAGTCGGGAAGTTTCTTCCCGCAGAAGCACCGCAGCATCCTGATGAACCTGTTCGATCTCGAAGACATCACGGTGGACGATGTCATGACACCGCGTCGGCGCATCGAGGCAATCGACATCGACGGTTCGCTGGACGAGGCGCAGCGGCAGATCGCCACCAGCTATCACACACGCCTGCCCGCTTACAAGGGCCATCTGGACGAGATCGTCGGCATCATCCACGTACGCAAGCTGATGAACATCCTCAAGAACGGTGAACTCACGCGGGACGGCCTGGAGAAGGTCCTGCGGGACGGCTATTACATCCCCTCCGGCACACCGCTCCTGAGCCAGCTGCAGCGATTCCAGGAAAGCCGCGAGAAGCTCGGTCTGGTGGTCGATGAGTACGGCGAACTGATGGGGCTCGTCACCGTCGAGGACATCCTCGAAGAGATCATCGGCGAATTCACCACCCAGTCTCCCCTGCACGGCGGCAGCTTCAAGGTCCAGGACGACGGCAGCATCCTGGTCGAGGGCAATGCCGCCCTGCGCGATCTCAACCGGAAGCTCGGGCTGGAACTGCCCCTCGATGGTCCCAAGACCGTCAACGGTTTGCTGCTCGAACATCTGCAGGACATCCCGGAACCCGGCACCGGCGTCAAGATCGCAGGCTATCCGATCGAGATCCTGCAGGCGCAGGAACGGGTCATCAAGTCAGTGCGCATCTTTCCCCGTCACCCCGCCCAGGGCGCGGCACATTAATTGCTGCCGCGCTGGTCGGCGGTCTGCAGCCACACGTCGGGCACGCTTCCCGGAGTGCCCCGTCACCACAAGGTCTGCGCGACCTGACATCGATACCTGCCCGCCACAAAACCTTCTCAAGCTTGAATGAATCGCGCGCCGCGGAGCTGACCCGGCGTGTTCATCGGGGGACAAAAAATGGCAACCGCAGCCGCCGCCATTGGCGCCAAGAAGGAAGCTGCCCAGGAACGGACCTTCATCTGGGAAGGCCAGGACCGCACCGGCAAGACGGTCCGCGGCGAAGTGCGCGCGCCCGGCGAGGCGCTGGCCAACGTCATCCTGCGGCGCCAGGGCATTCGCGTCCGCAAGATCAAGCAGCAGCGCCTCGGCCGCGGTCGCAAGGTGAGCGACAAGGACATTACGTTCTTCACGCGCCAGCTCGCCGTGATGATGAAGTCGGGTGTCCCCTTGCTGCAGGCTTTCGACATCGTCGCCAAGGGTCACTCTAACCCCGCCGTGCAACGCATGCTGATGTCGATCAAGCTCGATGTCGAAACCGGCAGCAACCTGGCGCAGGCGTTCGCGAAGTTCCCCCTGCAGTTCGACCCGCTCTACTGCAACCTCGTCCGCGCCGGCGAGGCAGCGGGCATCCTGGACAGCCTGCTGGATCGGCTGGCGACCTACAAGGAAAAGATCCTCGCCATCAAGAGCAAGATCAAGTCGGCCCTGTTCTATCCTGCCGCGGTCATCGCAGTCGCGTTTCTGGTCACGGCCGTGATCATGATCTTCGTGATCCCGGCGTTCAAGCAGGTGTTCAGCAGCTTCGGCGCCGATCTTCCTGCGCCGACACTGATCGTGATCGCCATCTCCGACTACTTCGTGTCGAACTGGTGGTGGATGTTCGGGCTCATCGCCGGTAGCATCTGGTTCTTCTTCTACACGTGGAAGCGTTCGGCAAAGATGCAGGCGTACATGGACCGCCTGATGCTGCGGCTACCGGTGTTCGGAGATGTCATTCGCAAGGCGACGATGGCGCGATGGGCGCGCACTCTCTCGACCATGTTTGCCGCCGGCGTTCCGCTCGTGGAAGCCCTCGACTCGGTGGCCGGAGCCTCGGGCAATTTCGTCTACTACGCGGCGACCAAGCAGATTCAGCAGGAAGTCAGCACGGGTGTCAGCCTGACCCAGTCCATGCAGAACAGCCAGGTCTTTCCGAACATGGTGCTGCAAATGGTGGCAATCGGCGAGGAGGCGGGATCGCTGGACGCGATGCTGGGCAAGATCGCGGACTTCTTCGAGCAGGAAGTGGACGACGCGGTGGAGGCATTGTCGAGCCTGATGGAGCCCATGATCATGGTCATTCTGGGCACGCTCATCGGCGGCATGGTGGTCGCCATGTACCTGCCGATCTTCAAGATGGGTGCGGTCGTCTGATCCGGTAACGGATCGGACTTCGCGCCGCCCAGGCTTCGATGGAAGTCATCGGCGCCTTCAAGGCATCGCCGGAGCTGTTCGCCGGCGCTGCGCTGATTCTCGGACTCCTGATCGGCAGCTTCCTCAACGTCGTCATCCATCGATTGCCGAGGATGATGGAGCGCGAATGGCAGGCGCAGTGCGCCGAACTGCGCGGCGAGAGCCTCGACGAGCAGCCCCCGTACAGCCTCGTCTCGCCGCGCTCGAATTGCCCCGCCTGCGGTCACGTCATCACCCCGCTGCAGAACATGCCGGTCGTGAGCTGGATCGCCCTGCGGGGGCGTTGCGCGGCATGCCGAACCCGCATTTCGGTGCGCTACCCCCTGGTGGAACTCCTCACCGGCGTGCTGAGCGCGTGTGTCGCCTGGCACTTCGGCGCCAGCGCGGCCGCGGCCGGGGCCTTGTGTTTTCTATGGTCGCTCATCGCGTTGGCATTCATCGATCTCGACACGCAGCTTCTGCCCGACAGCATCACCCTGCCCCTGCTTTGGGTCGGGCTTCTGTTCAACCTGTTTGGCACCTTCACCGATCTCCAGTCAGCCGTCGTGGGTGCGATGGGCGGCTATCTCATCCTCTGGACGGTGTACTGGTTGTTCAAGCTCCTCACCGGCAAGGAAGGCATGGGATTCGGGGATTTCAAGCTGCTTGCGGCGATCGGCGCGTGGCTTGGCTGGAAATTGCTGCCGGCAGTCATCCTGCTTTCAGCCGGCGTTGGCGCCGTCATCGGAATTGCCCTCATCCTGTTCGCCCGCCACGGGCGCGGCACTCCCATTCCTTTCGGTCCGTACCTCGCCCTCGGCGGATTCGCGGCTCTGTTGTGGGGCGAACCGCTCACCCGCCTGTACTTTCCCGTCGCCTGACCGGTTCATTCACTGCGCGGGCTTTCTCCGTCTGCATTTCCCGCCGACAATGACGTCCGGGGAAGCCAGAAATGTCCTTCATCGTCGGTCTCACGGGTGGCATCGGCAGCGGCAAGTCCACGGCCGCGCACATGTTCGCCGAACTTGGCGCGGCGGTCGTCGACACCGATGCCATCTCGCACGCGCTCACCGGTCCCGGGGGTGCTGCCATGCCGGCGCTGCGGGAGACCTTCGGCGTCGAGTGCGTACGGCCGGACGGCGGCCTCGACCGCCAGGCGATGCGCGAAGTGGTGTTTCGGGACGCCGCAGCGCGGCGACTTCTGGAAGACATCGTCCACCCCATGATCCGGCTGGAAGCGGAACGACAGGTTGCCACCGCCGCAGCGCCCTACGTGCTGCTGATGGTGCCTCTACTGCTCGAAACCGGGCGCTACGTTTCGCTCCTGCAGCGCATATTGGTCGTGGACTGTGATCCGGAGGTCCAGATCCGCCGCACCATGGAACGCAGTGGCCTCACCCGCGATGCCGTTGCCGCCATCATGGCCGCCCAGCTCGATCGACAAGCGCGCCTCGCCGGCGCGGACGACGTCATCGACAACGGCGGCGATGAGCGCGCGCTCCGCACGCAGGTGGCACGTCTCCACGTCACTTACCTGCAGCTCGCCGAGCAGGCGATGGATCGCTGAAACGCTGGCTTCACACAACGTTTTCGTTTATTTTTGCGCGAACCCATGGATACCCTCGACATTCCTGCCGCCCCGACCGTGCGCACCGCAGTGATCGCGTACGAATACCCGCTGAACGAGCGGATTCGTACGCTTCTTCGCCTCGAGGATCTCGAGCGGCGAGGGCGATACTTTGCAGCGGGGACGGAGCCGTTCGAGCATCATGTCGCGCTCGTCACGCTGTTCGACATGCTCGAGATCACGGCCCGCGCCGATCTCAAGTCCGAACTGCTGCAGGAACTCGATCGCCAGCGCCAGACCCTGGAATCGTTGCGCAGCAACCCCGCCATTGCCCAAGGTGCGCTGGAAGCGATTCTGGTCGACATCGAGCACGCGTACTCACGCATGCTGTCGGTTTCCGGAAAGGTCGGCCAGGAGCTGCGGGAGAACGATTGGCTGATGGGCATCAAGCAGCGCACGGCGATTCCAGGCGGTGCCTGCGCGTTCGATCTGCCGTCCTATCACTACTGGCTCCACCGCGACGCCGAGTCTCGCCACGCCGACCTCAAGGCGTGGATGCAGGTCTTCGACCCGATCTGCGACGGGCTCGCCATCGTGCTGCGACTGTTGCGGGAACAAGGCAAGACCAGCCCGCAGCTCGCGCAGCGCGGCGTGTTTCAACTCATGCTCGGGGGCAAGGTGGCGCAGCTCGTGCGCCTGCGGCTGGATCACGCGTATACCTGCGTGCCCGAGATCAGCGCCAACAAGTACGCACTCAATGTCCGCTTCACGGGGCTCAGTAACGCCGATCGCTCACGCGTCGTGGAAGAGGACATCCCGTTCGAGCTCACGTTCTGCAACCTCTAGCGGCGAGACAAGGGTGCCGGGCCCGGCGAAGCCCAAGGTCGTTGCTTGTCCGCAATGCGGCACGCCCGTCGAATGGAGTTCGGCAAGCCGCTTCCGCCCCTTCTGCTCCGAGCGCTGCAAGCTGATCGATCTGGGTGCCTGGGCGAGCGAGCAGTACCGCGTCGCCGCGCCCGACGAACCGCGCCGTCCAGACGAAAACGAATAGACGGCAACTCAGTTCCCGGTGGAGAAGGGCACCGAAGCCTGCGCGTCGCCCACTCTCAGCGCCAGTAACCAGTCCGCACGTCCCGAGACGCAGACAGGCAACATCACGCTTGTCTGCCAGCGGCCGTCGGCTGTGCGCGTGAGCTGATACCGGTTAGGAAGCATCTCCATGTCAGGCATCGAGAAGTCCGCATCCACGGCGATCGCGCGCGCGGCATTCACCTCGAGCACGAACGGCCGCATGGGTCGCGGCTGCTCCGAGAAGCGAACCACCACCGTTTCCCCCGCGAGATCGAAGCGGCAGCCCGCGACGGGATGTATGCAGTTCACCCGATTTGCGTCGGGTGCATGGCGACCGCATGCGCTCACGAGAACCGCCATGGTGACGACGAGGCGGCGGTAGCGCTTTCGCATCGCATCAGGCGGGCCGATCGCCCGACCACGCGCCGCGCATCATGGAGATGCCGTGCGCGCTGCGTGTCCATGCCGCTGCGAGGTCGTCGGGACCCATGCCCCCCAACGCGAACACCGGCAGCGGATAGTCCGCAATGAGATCGGCAAAACGCTCCCAGCCGAGTGTCGCCATCCCCTCGTGCGTGGGGGTCGGATGCACCGGCCCAAGAACCACGAAGTCGACACCCAGTTCGGCGGCCCGGTCGAGTTCGGCACGATCGTGACAGGACGCCGCACAGAGTTTCGCGTCGGGTCGCTGCCCCAAAGCCTTGAGGCGTGCTGCCGAAAGGTGAACACCGTCGGCGCCGATGGCGTCTGCCACACCCACCTCGCCGTTCACGAGCACTTTCGCACCGGCGGCGTGGCAGCGCCGCGTGACCTCCCGTCCCACGGCTATCAGAACATCCTCATCGAGGTCCTTCTCGCGCAGTTGCACCAGACGCAGCCCTCTTGCCAGCGCCGCGTCGAGGCGCGTGCGGAAATTCGACGGCCCGAGCTGCGCAACGCGACTGATGCCATATACGTGCGGCAGCGCTAGGGCGCGTAGCACCGGCCCGTTGGCAGGCAGCACCGGCGCCACGTCGACGCGGTCGACGCGCTGCCAGGCCACCGCCTGGCCTTCGTGCGGATGCAGTTCACCCGCCCAGGCGAGGACGCGAAAGAAGCGCAGCCGCACGAACGCATGCGGATACCGGAAGCTCAGCGTGATCCATGGATAGGCCGTGCGCACCGCGATGCCGAGTTCCTCGACGAGTTCACGGTCGAGCGCCTGTCGCGGTGTTTCACCCGACTCCACCTTGCCACCGGGAAACTCCCAGTAACCGGCGTAGACCTTTCCCGGGGGGCGCTGCGCGAGCAGGAAACGGCCCGATGCGTCGATCAGGACCGCGGCCGCGACCTCGATCGGTCGCACGTTGTCAGTCGACACGGCCTGGGCTTGCCTGCGCCGTGCGCTTTGCCCGGTGACGCCCGGCCCAGTCCCGCGCAAACTGGAAAGCGACGCGCCCGCTGCGCGAGCCCCGACCCAGCGCCCACTGCAGGGCCTCGCGCTCGAGCCGGTCGGCGTCCTGCACCGCCGCACCGTGCCATTCGACCCAGTAGCGGACGATGTCGAGGTAGTCATCCTGGCGGAAAGGGTGGAACGACACCCACAGACCGAATCGCTCGGAAAGCGAGATCTTCTCCTCCACCGATTCACCCGGATGGATCTCGTCACCCACGCGATGCGCCTCCAAGTTCTCCTGCATGTATTCGGGCATGAGATGGCGGCGATTGGACGTCGCATAGACGACGAGATTGTCCGACGTCGCCGCCAGAGAGCCGTCGAGCACGGCTTTCAGAGCCTGATAGCCCGGCTCCTCGGCGGAGAACGAGAGGTCGTCGCAATAGAGGATGAAGCGCTCCGGCCGGTCGCAGACCAGGTCCACGAGTTCCGGCAGGTCGCCCAGGTCCTGCTTGCCGATTTCGATCACGCGCAGCTTGCGGTGCGCATACTCGTTCAGCAGCGCCTTCACCAGCGACGACTTGCCGGTCCCGCGGGCACCCGTGAGCAGGACGTTGTTGGCAGGGAACCCGGCGACGAACTGGCGCGTGTTGCGCTCGACCAGCGCCTTCTGCGGGTCTATGCCATGCAGATCCGTCAGGCGAATCGTGTGCGGGCGCCGCACCGATTGCAGCGTGCCACCCTGGCGGCCCCGGCGCCAGCGCCAGGCGATCGCTGCACGCCAATCGGGAGCCGTCGCCACCGGCGCATCGAGCAGGATTTCGGCGCGTGCGAGCAGCGCATCCAGGCGCGCGAGAACCGCATCCAGCGACAGCGATCGCTCCGCTGCCTTCACCTTCACGGTCAACTGCGATAGTCCGCGTTGATGCTCACGTAATCGTGCGACAGGTCGCACGTCCAGACCGTGGCACTCGCGTCCCCGCGATGCAGTTCCACTCGCACCGTGATCTCGCTTTGCTGCATCACGCGCTGACCGTCGGCTTCACGGTATGCGGGATTGCGGCCGCCGCCGACCACCACAGCCACTTCGTCCAGAAAGAGGTCGATCTGCGTCTGATCCAGGTCGTCGATGCCGGCCTTGCCGACCGCCGCCAGGATGCGTCCGAGGTTCGGATCGGCAGCAAAGAACGCCGTCTTCACGAGTGGTGAGTGGGCAATGGAGAACGCGATCCGGTCGCACTCGTCGGTCGAGCGCCCGCCCGCGACGTGAACGGTGATGAACTTGGTCGCACCTTCGCCGTCGCGGACGATCGCCTGGGCGAGCGCGCTCGCAACGTCCGTCACTGCATCGGCGAAGGCCTGGAACTCCGGGCTTGCTGCCACCGTAATCTCGGGCATGTCGACGCCACCCGTGGCGACGAGCATGAAGGCATCGTTGGTCGACGTGTCGCCGTCGACCGTGATGCGATTGAACGAACGATGCGTGGCATCGCGCAGCGCGAGTTCCAGCAAAGGCTGCGTCACCCGCGCATCGGTCGCGACGAAGGCGAGCATGGTCGCCATGTCGGGATGGATCATGCCGGCGCCCTTCGCGATGCCGGTGACACTCACGGTGCGGCTGCCGATCGTCACCTGGCGCGACACCGCCTTCGGCAAGGTGTCGGTGGTCATGATCGCCTCGGCGGCAGACGCCCAGTTGTCGGGACGCAGGTCGGCCAGCGCGGCGGGTATGCCGTCCGAGAGGTGACCCACCGGCAGCGGCTCCATGATGACGCCGGTGGAAAAGGGCAGCACCTGCAGGCTCTCGCAATCCATGCGCATGGCGAGCGCGGCACAGCTCTCCCGCGCACGCCACAGGCCGTCCTCGCCGGTCCCGGCGTTGGCGCATCCGGTGTTGACGAGCAGCGCACGAATCTCGTGGCCGCACGCGAGGTGCTCCTTGGCCACGATCACCGGTGCCGCGCAGAAGCGGTTGCGGGTGAACACCCCTGCAACCCGTGCGCCCGGATCCAGCGCCATGACCAGGAGATCCTTGCGATTGGCCTTGCGCATGCCGGCTTCGGCAACGCCCAGGCGGACGCCGGCGATCGGCAGCAGGGCGGCGGGATTCGGAGCAGCGAGATTGACTGGCATGGACGCGCCTTCAGCTCAGTTTGCCGTGGCACTGCTTGTACTTCTTGCCCGAGCCGCACGGACACGGATCGTTGCGGCCGATCTTGTCTCCGGTGCGCACGAACGGCTGCGCTTTCTGCTGCTCGTTCGCCTCCGCCAGCGCCTCGTCGTAATCGGCATGCTGGTAGCGCACATTGTGCAGTTCCGGCGACTGCTCCGCGACCGACTCCACCTCCTCGGCCGTACGCACCTGCACGTTCATGAGGATGCGCGTGACCTCGGTCTTGACCTGCTCGAACATCGCCGAGAAGAGTTCGAAGGCCTCGCGCTTGTACTCCTGCTTCGGGTTCTTCTGCGCATAACCGCGCAGGTGAATGCCCTGCCGCAGATGGTCGAGTGCGGAAAGGTGCTCGCGCCAGTGCGTGTCGAGACTCTGCAGCATCATCGCCCGCTCGTACTGATGCATGGCGGCGCGGTCGACCGGGGCGACCTTCGCTTCGTAGGCCTCGCCCGCCGCCGCGACGATGCGGTTGCGCAACTGCTCCTCGTCGAGGTCGGGTTCCTGCTTGAGCCATTCCTGGACCGGCAGCGCGAGCTTGAGATCGGCCATGAGCGCCTTCTCCAGTGCCGGCACATCCCACTGTTCCTCCAGGCTCTGCGGCGGCACGTACTGGCTCACAGCCGAGTCGACGACCTCGTTGCGCCACTCGGTGAGCGTCTCGGTGACGTCGCTGGATTCCAGCAGCTGATTGCGATCGGCATACACGATGCGGCGCTGCTCGTTCGCAACGTCGTCGTACTCGAGCAGCTGCTTGCGGATGTCGAAATTGCGCGCCTCGACCTTGCGCTGCGCATTCTCGATCGCGCGCGTCACCCACGGATGCTCGATCGGCTCGCCCTCCGGCATCTTGAGCCGCTCCATGATCGCGCCCACGCGGTCCGAGGCGAAGATGCGCAGCAGCGGATCCTCGAGCGAAAGGTAGAAGCGGCTCGAACCCGGGTCGCCCTGACGCCCGGCGCGGCCGCGCAGCTGGTTGTCGACGCGGCGCGACTCGTGGCGCTCGGTGCCGACGATGTGCAGGCCGCCATGGGCGACCACCTGCTCGTGGAGCTGCTGCCACTTCTGGCGGATCTCGGCGATGCGCGCGTCCCTCTTCTCGGGCGGCAGCGATTCGTCGGCGCGCACCTCGGCCACCTCCGGCTCGGGATTGCCGCCGAGGATGATGTCGGTGCCGCGGCCCGCCATGTTGGTGGCGATGGTGACCATCTTCGGACGCCCCGCCTGCGCGATGACGTGCGCTTCGCGCGCATGCTGCTTGGCGTTCAATACCTGGTGCGGCAGCTTCTCCTTTTCCAGGAGACGCGACAGCAGGTCGTTGTTCTCGATCGAGGTCGTGCCCACCAGCACCGGTTGCCCGCGCGCGTAGCAGTCCTTGATGTCGCCGATCACCGCCTGGTGCTTCTCCTTGGCGGTGCGGAACACCTGGTCCATGCGGTCCTCGCGGACCATGTTGCGGTGGGTCGGGATCACCACCGTCTCCAGGTTGTAGATCTGCTGGAACTCGTAGGCCTCGGTGTCTGCGGTGCCGGTCATGCCGGCAAGCTTCTGGTACATCCGGAAGTAATTCTGGAACGTGATCGAGGCGAGCGTCTGGTTCTCCTTCTGGATCTGCACGCCCTCTTTCGCCTCCACCGCCTGGTGCAGCCCGTCCGACCAGCGCCGGCCGGCCATCAGGCGCCCGGTGAACTCGTCCACGATGACGACTTCGCCGTTCTGCACGACGTAGTGCTGATCGCGGAAGAAGAGACTGTGTGCGCGGAGCGACGCGTAGAGGTAATGCATCAGCGTGATGTTCGCGGCGTCGTAGAGACTGCCACCGGGGGCAAGCAGACCGGCTCCCGTCATCAGCTGTTCCGCACGCTCGTGCCCGGCCTCGGTGAGCAGCACCTGATGCGCCTTCTCGTCGACGTGATAGTCGCCCGGACCTTCTTCCTCCTGCTGCCGCGTGAGCTTCGGCACCAGTTCGTTGATGCGGTAATAGAGTTCGGTGTTGTCGTCGGCCTGGCCCGAGATGATCAGCGGCGTGCGCGCCTCGTCGATGAGGATCGAATCGACCTCGTCGACGATGGCGTAGTGCAGCGGACGCTGCACACGTTCCGTCGTCTCGTACACCATGTTGTCGCGCAGGTAGTCGAAGCCGTATTCGTTGTTCGTGCCGTAGGTGATGTCGGCGGCGTACGCCTGCTGCTTCTGGTCGTGCGGCATCTGCGAGAGATTGACGCCGACGGTGAGCCCGAGGAAGCGGTAGATCTTGCCCATCCAGTCCGCGTCGCGGCTGGCGAGGTAGTCGTTCACCGTAATGATGTGTACTCCGTTGCCGGGCAGCGCGTTCAGGTACGCCGGCAGGGTCGCCACCAGGGTCTTGCCTTCACCGGTGCGCATCTCCGCGATCTTGCCCTTGTGCAGGACGATGCCGCCGATCAATTGCACGTCGAAGTGGCGCATGTCGAGCACGCGCTTCGACGCTTCGCGCACCACCGCGAACGCCTCGGGCAGCAGATCGTCGAGCGCAGTGCCGTCGGCCAGCCGCTGCCTGAACTCGACCGTCTTCGCCGCCAGCGCGTCGTCGGAAAGCTGCACCACCTCCGGCTCGAGCGCATTGATACGCCGCACCGTCTGACCGTATTCCTTGATCAATCGCTGGTTGCGGGTGCCAAAGACCTTCTTGAGTACGTTGCCTAGCATTTGGATGCCGAATCGGACCTCGAGATGAATGCAAAAGGGGTGAGGAGCCGCCGTGCGCTCCTCACCCCTTGTCCTGATCCCAGTGCACGCTGCTCGCACCACCTGCGGACTGCACGGGCGCGGCCGGGTACTCCGGCCTGTCGATCGCGCCACACCCCATCGCTGGCGCGGCGCTCTCGCCCGCCTGGCACGCGTGCGCACCGCGCACCGGCAGATTGTCCCTGTGATCGAAGCTCGCCATACTACCACATCATGATTGACGGGGCGGACCGAGCCTCGCACAGACGACAGCACCGATGCGCAAAGTCCAGGAGTACCTCGGCACGGGCGATACCTTGCGCCGGCTCACGCGCGAAGCCGCTCGGCTGGCAGCGCTCGATCGGGCGTATCGCCGCGCCGTCCCCGCCGCGCTGGCGCAGGCGAGCGGGATCGATCACATCGACAGTGCCACGCTGGTCGTATGGGCCGACAGCGGGGCCGTGGGCGCCAAGCTGCGCCAGCTCGCACCGACGCTGCTGGGCCGCCTGCGGGAG
Organism: Betaproteobacteria bacterium; assembly: GCA_016791345.1. Taxonomy (NCBI): domain Bacteria; kingdom Pseudomonadati; phylum Pseudomonadota; class Betaproteobacteria; species Betaproteobacteria bacterium. Next base: position 22,897 of record JAEUMW010000083.1, read on the forward strand.
CTCGCTCCCGAATGCACGGTGCTGCGCGTGGCGGTGCGCATCTCCGCACGCGGCGCCGGACGCTCCTCGCGCGGGGCGCCGGCGCGGCTGGGAGCCGGGGGTGCCGAGGCCTTGCGGGAGCTCGCGGATGAACTGCCGCCTTCCTCCCTCAGGACCGCGCTCAAGCGGCTTGCGTCGCGCGCTCGTTCAGAGGATGGGCAGTAGCAGTCGTTCGCCGAGCATGAGCAGGCCGATGGCCGCTGCCAGCACCGCACCGAACTTGAGGACCTGCCACGCGAAGCGCAGCCACCGCCAGTCCCAGGTGACGAAGTAGGCGACCACCGCCACGCCGATGATCGCAAGGCCGATCACGGCAATGAAGCGCAGGATCACCATCGGAGACTGACGCGGAAGAGACGGGCGCGCAGAGACCGCGCCCGAGCGCTCAGGCAGCCATCTGAAACTGCTGCTGCAGCGCGAGCGGCGCCTGTACCGCCTCGCCGAAGCTCACGAGTTCCCAGGAATCCTTGTTTTCCAGCAGGTTGCGCAACAGCGCGTTGTTGAGCGCGTGACCCGACTTGTACGCGGTGTAAGACCCGATCACCGGATGGCCCAGCAGATACAGGTCACCGATGGCGTCGAGAATCTTGTGCTTGACGAACTCGTTCGCGTAGCGCAGTCCGTCTGCATTGAGAATGCGGTACTCGTCCATGACGATCGCGTTGTTGAGGCTGCCCCCGAGGGCGAGCCCCTGCGAGCGCATCATCTCGACGTCGGACATGAAGCCGAAGGTGCGCGCGCGGCTCACCTCCTTCACGTACGAGCTGCCGGCGAAATCGATCACGACGTGATTGCCCGCGGAATCGAACGCCGGATGGTTGAAATCGATGCTGAAATCGAGACGGTAGCCCTCGAACGGATCGAAGCGCACGAACTTGTCGCCCTGGCGCACTTCCACCGGACGCAGCACACGCACGAAGCGCTTCGGCGTCGGCTGCGCCTCGATGCCCGCCGACTGGATGAGATAGACGAAGGGCGCGCTGCTGCCGTCGAGGATCGGAATCTCGGGACCGGTCAGATCGACGCGCACGTTGTCCACCCCGAGCCCGGCGAGCGCCGACATGAGATGCTCCACCGTGGAGACCTGCGCCGCGTCCTTGACGAGGCAGGAGGACAGCCTGGTGTCGCCGACCGCGTAGGGATTGGCCTCGATCTCGACGACCGGGTCGAGATCGATGCGCCGGAACACGATGCCCGAATCGGGCGCGGCCGGGCCCAGCACGAGCTTCACCTTCTCGCCGGTATGGAGGCCGACGCCGGTGGCCGTGACTTCGCGCTGCAGGGTCCGCTGCCTGATCATGTGAAAAGTTCGACGTGTGAAAGGCTTGACATTATACCGCAGCGGCGGGGGCAGGCCTGCCCCCGCCGCAACCCGCCTCAGTCGGCCTGCTTGCGCAGGAAGGCCGGGATGTCGAGCAGATCCACGCCCGACTGTTTCATCGCCTCGAGGGTGGCGTCGCGGTTGCGCCGACGCATCACCGCCGGCTGCTCGAGATCCGCGTAGTTCACGAGCTCGGTCGGCCCGGCGTCGGTGCCGTTCTTGACCACCAGCGTCACCTGCTGCTTGGCGTCCTTGCGCGCCACCGGAGAACCGAGCCCGGTCGCCACCATGGTCACGCGCAGGTCGTCGCCGAGGGTCTCGTCAATCACGGTGCCGACGATCACGGTCGCATCCTCTGCGGTGAAACCGCGAATCGTGTGCATCACCTCGTGCACCTCCTTCATCTTGAGGGCTGCGCTCGCCGTGATGTTGACCAGCACGCCGCGGGCACCGGAGAGGTTCACGTCTTCCAGCAGCGGGCTCGCCACCGCTTGTTCTGCCGCCAGCCGCGCGCGGCCGGCACCGTTGGAGCGCGCCGAACCCATCATCGCCATGCCCATCTCCGACATCACCGTCTTCACGTCCGCGAAGTCGACGTTGACGAGACCCGGGCAGCTGATGACCTCCGCGATGCCGGCGACCGCGCCATGCAGTACGTCGTTCGCGCGGCCGTACGCGTCGAGCAGGCTCACGTCGTCGCCGAGCACCTGCATCAGCTTGTCGTTCGGGATCACGATCAGCGAGTCGACGTGCTCGGACAGATCGGTCAACCCCTGCATCGCGATCTTCTGCCGTCTCCCCTCGAAGGCGAAAGGCTTGGTCACCACCGCCACGGTGAGGATGCCGAGCTCCTTGGCAACCTCCGCCACCACCGGCGCGGCGCCGGTGCCGGTGCCACCGCCCATGCCGGCGGTGAGGAAGAGCATGTCGGCACCATCGATCAGCTCGGCGATGCGATCACGATCCTCCACCGCTGCCTGCTTGCCGATGTCGGGATTGGCGCCCGCACCGAGCCCCTTGGTGATCGAGGCGCCCAGCTGGATCTGCGTTTGCGCAAGGCTGCGCTTCAACGCCTGCGAGTCGGTGTTGGCGACGATGAACTCCACGCCCTGCACCCCGCGACCGATCATGTGGTCGACGGCATTGCCGCCGCACCCGCCCACGCCGACGACCTTGATCACTGCCTCCTGCGGCGTCCCATCCACGATTTCGAACATGCTTCTATCCTCCTTTGTGTTTCCGAAGTGCTCACCCGATTCCGTCGCCGCCCCCGCGAACGACCCGATTCCCGTCATTTCCATCTGCTGCTCTCCTTGACCCGACCCGTTGCTACATCGCTAGAAGTTCCCCTGAAACCAGTTCTTCATTCTTCCGAGGACCGACTGGAACGATCCCGACTGCAGCTTCACCAGCTCCCGCCGCTGTTGTTGTTGCATGCCGATGAGGAGCAAGCCGACGCCGGTGGAAAAGCGGGGATTGCGTACGACCTCCGCCAGCCCACCTTTGTAATCGGGGATGCCCAACCGCACCGGCATGTGGAATACCTCTTCCCCCAGTTCCACCATGCCCTGCATCAGACTGCAGCCGCCGGTGATCACCACGCCCGACGACAGCAGGTCCTCGAAGCCGCTGCGGCGCAGTTCCGCCTGCACCAGCGAATAAAGCTCCTCGACGCGCGGCTCGATGACTTCGGCGAGCGTCTGGCGCGACAGCTGCCGCGGCCCGCGCTCGCCCACGCCGGGCACCTCGATCATCTGCTGCGCATCGGCGAGCTGCCGCAGCGCGCAGCCGTAGGTGCGCTTGAGATCCTCGGCATCCTTCGTCGGCGTGCGCAGCGCCATCGCGATGTCATTGGTGATCTGGTCGCCGGCGATCGGGATCACGGCGGTGTGGCGGATCGCCCCCTCCGAGAACACGGCGACGTCCGTCGTCCCGCCGCCCACGTCGACCAGGCAGACGCCGAGATCCTTCTCGTCCTCCGACAGCACTGCGGTGGCCGAGGCGAGCGGCTGCAGGATGAGATCGCGCACCTCGAGCCCGCACCGGCGCACGCACTTCATGATGTTTTGCGCGGCCGAGACGGCACCCGTGACGATGTGCACCTTCACCTCCAGGCGCACGCCGCTCATGCCGAGCGGCTCGCGCACGTCTTCCTGGCCGTCGATGATGAATTCCTGGTTGAGGATGTGGAGGATCTGCTGGTCCGTGGGGATGGAGACCGCTTTCGCGGTTTCGATCACCCGCTCCACGTCCATCTGGGTGACCTCCTTGTCCTTGATCGCCACCATCCCATGCGAGTTGAAGCCCTTGATGTGACTGCCCGCGATGCCGGTGTAGACGTCGCGGATCTTGCAGTCGGCCATGAGCTCGGCCTCCTCCAGCGCGCGCTGGATGGCGCCCACCGTGGAGTCGATGTTGACGACCACCCCCTTCTTGAGACCGCGCGAGGCATGGCTGCCCATGCCGATGATCTCGAGATGTCCGTCGGGCGTGATCTCGCCCACGATGGCCGCGATCTTCGCGGTACCGATGTCGAGCCCGACGATGAGATTCTTGCCTTCCCTTGCCTTGGTCATGGACTGCCCGTTCGCTAGCCTTTCGATTTCCCGTCGCGACCGCGTGCCTCCGGCAGGCGGATCGCGAAACCGTTCGCGTATCGCAGATCGACGTGCACGACGGAGGGCGGCAGGCGGCCGATGGTGCGGTCGTAGACCGTGACGAAGCGCGCGAGACGCGCCTCCATGTCCGACCGTCCGAGCTCGAGCGTGAGCCCGTCGTCGAGCTGCAACTGCCACGCCGCGCGCGCCGACAGCGTGAGGCGCGCAATGCGCCGCTCGAGCGGCGCCAGCTGCCCCGTGAACCGCTGGTATTGCTGTGCCATCTCGTCCGCCTGACCCAGCGGCCCGGCGAAGGTCGGCAGCGTCTCGTCGTCAGTCGCCGCCTCGAACACCTCGCCGAACGTGTTGACCAGGGCGGTGTCGCCCCAGCGCGCCAGCGCGGTCTGCTCCTCTACCTGCAGTTCCAGGCGCGCCGGCCATTGCCGCCGCACTTCCACGCGCCGCACCCACGGCAGCTTCTCGAACTGGTGGCGCGTCTGCTCGAGGTCGAGCGTGAAGAAGGTGCCGCGCACCGCGTGCCTCGCCACCGCGTGGATCTGTTCCGCCGTCACGTGCTCGAGCTGCCCCGTCACCTCGACTTCGCGCACCGCGAACGCGGGCAGCCGCGCGATGTAGAGCGCGATGACCCCGAGCACCGCCAGCAGCGCGGCCGCGATGAGCAGGTTGGCGACGCGGTTCAGGAGCGGCGCGTTATCCCACATAAGCGGCACCTCCCGACTGCGCGTCGTGGCGCTCTCTCACAGCGTCTCTCCCAGGATCGCGAGCACCAGGTCCTCGAAGCTGTAACCGGCCGCAGCTGCGGCCATCGGCACGAGGGAATGGTCGGTCATCCCCGGAATCGTGTTCACTTCGAGAAAGAACGGATTGCCGGCACGATCCAGCATCAGATCGACGCGTCCGCAACCGCGGCAGCCCGGTGCCGCAAACGCCTGCAGCACGAGTTGCTGCAGCGAGCGCTCCTGCGCCTCGGGCAGCCCCGAAGGCAGGATGTAGCGCGTCGAGTCGACGAGGTACTTCGCCTCGTAGTCGTAGAACGAGCGCGGCGTCTCCAGCCGGATCAACGGCAGCGGCTGCGTACCGAGCACCGCCGCCGTGAGCTCCGTGCCCTCGATGAACTGCTCGGCGATGATGACCTTGTCGTACTGCGCGGCGTGCTGGTAGGCCGGCGGCAGATCCTCGGCGCGCGTGACCTTGCTCATGCCGATGCTGGATCCCTCGCACGCGGGCTTGACCATGAGCGGCAGACCCAGCTTCTGCAGCACCGCCGCGAAATCGGTCGTCGCCGTGAGGCGCGCCCAGTGCGGTGTCGGAATGCCCGAGGCCTCCCACAGGAGCTTGGTGCGCAGCTTGTCCATGGCGATCGCGCTCGCCAGCACGCCGCTGCCGGTGTACGGGATGTTCAGCCACTCGAGCACACCCTGGATCGTGCCGTCCTCGCCGAAGCGGCCGTGCAGCACGATGAAGGCGCGATCGAACCCGCCCGCGATGAGTTCCGGCAGACCCTGATCCTGCGGGTCGAACTTGTGCGCGTCCACGCCACGCGCCTGCAGCGCCTCGAGCACGCGCGAGCCGCTCTTCAGCGACACGTCCCGCTCGGCGGAGCGTCCACCGAAGAGCACCACGACCTTGCCGAATTTCTTCACGTCCATCTTTCTTCCGCCTCAAGCCTCGCCAACGATCAATACCTCGCGCACGAGCGCGACACCGGCACGGCTTGCCACCGTCGCCTGCACGTGCGCAATCACGTGCTCGATGTCCGCCGCCGTCGCCCCTCCCAGGTTCACGATGAAGTTCGCGTGCTTCGTCGATACCTGCGCACCTCCCGCGGTGTAACCCTTGAGCCCGCACGCCTCGATGAGACGTGCGGCATGGTCCCCCGGCGGATTGCGAAATACGGAGCCCGCATTCGGGCGCTCCAGCGGCTGGCTCGCGATGCGCCGCGAAAGCAGCTCGCGCACGCGCGCGCGCGCCTGCTCGCCGTCCCCCGGCGCAAACCTGAACCATGCGGCGGCGAACCACTCGTCATGACCGTCGCCGCGACGGCGGCAACGGCGATAGGCGATGTCGTAGTCGCCGGGCAGCCGCGCCCGCAGGCGGCCGGCACGGTCAAGCGTCAGCACGCGATCGACGACGGCCCACGTTTCGCCGCCGTAGCAGCCGGCGTTCATCGCCAGCGCGCCACCCACCGTGCCGGGGATGCCGGCGAGAAACTCGGCGCCCGCGAAACCGTGGTTCGCCGCAAAGCGCGCAACCTTCGGGCTCGCCACGCCGGCCTCGGCGTAGACGAGTGCGCGGTCGTCGTGACCTTCATCGAGGCGCAGCGTCTTCAGGCCGTGGTGCATGAAGACGACCGTGCCGCGGATGCCGCCGTCGCGCACCAGGAGGTTGCTGCCCAGCCCCACCACGAACACGGGTTCCTGCGGCGGCAGACCGGCGAGGAACGCGCCCAGGTCCGCGAGATCCGCCGGCACGTACGCGCGATCCGCGGGCCCGCCGACGCGCCACGTGGTGTGGCGACTCATCGGCTCGTCGCGACTTTCTCGGCCGCGCAGGGGAATGGAGATCGGCTCGGCCATGTTCATTCCTGTCCGCCCCTGTCGGCGCCGCCGGCCGCGATCTTCGCCGGCACGCCGCCGATCGAGCCCGCCCCCATCACCAGCACGACGTCATCGGGCCGGGCCACCGACAGGATGGCGTCGGGCAGATCGTTCACCTGCTCGACGAAGATCGGCTCGGTGCGGCCCTGCACGCGCACCGCACGGGCGAGCGCACGCGCGTCCGCGGCGACGATCGGCGCCTCGCCGGCCGGATACACCTCGGTCAGCAGCGCCACGTCGACGGTCGACAGCACGCGCACGAAATCCTCGAAGCAGTCGCGCGTGCGCGTGTAGCGATGCGGCTGGAAGGCGAGCACGAGCCGCCGCCCCGGGAAGGCACCGCGCACGGCGTCCAGTGTGGCCGCCATCTCCACCGGGTGGTGTCCGTAGTCGTCGATGAGCGCGAACGTCCCGCCCGCTGGCAGGGCGATGTCGCCATAGCGCTGGAAGCGCCGGCCGACGCCGCGAAATTCCTCCAGCGCCTTCACGATGGCGGCGTCCGGCGCGCCGATCTCCATGCCGACGGCAATCGCGGCGAGCGCGTTCTGGGCGTTGTGCACGCCGGGCAGGTTGAGCGTAATCGACAGATCCGGGCCCTCGCGCACGCCGCCCGGCGCGGCGTGCCGCACCACCCGAAAACGCATGCGGCCGCCTTCGTGGCGCACGTCGACGGCGCGGATCTGCGCCGCCTCGCTCAGGCCGTAGGTGGTGATCGGCTTGGTGATGATCGGCAGGATCGAGCGCACCTGCGGATCGTCCACGCACAACACCGCCATGCCGTAGAAGGGCAGGCGCTGGACGAAATCGACGAAGGCCTGGCGCAGGCGCGCGAAATCGTGGCCGTATGTCTCCATGTGATCGGCGTCGATGTTGGTCACCACCGCCAGCACCGGCTGCAGATAGAGGAACGTGGCGTCGGATTCGTCGGCCTCGGCGACGATGAATTCGCCGCGGCCGAGCTTCGCATTGCTGCCGGCGGCTTCCAGACGCCCGCCGATGACGAAGGTCGGATCCATGCCCGCCTCGCCGAGCACGCTCGCGATGAGGCTGGTCGTCGTGGTCTTGCCGTGGGTGCCGGCGATCGCGATGCCCTGCTTGAGCCGCATCAGCTCGGCCAGCATCAGCGCGCGCGGCACCACCGGAATGCGTTTGGCGCGCGCCGCGCCGACCTCGGGGTTGTCGGAGCGCACCGCAGTGGACGTCACGACGACATCGGCACGCTGCACGTGATCGGCGTCGTGACCGCGAAACACCTTGGCGCCGAGCGCGGCGAGACGGCGCGTGGTGGCCGTGTCCGCGAGATCGGAGCCGCTCACCTCGTAGCCCAGGTTGAGCAGCACCTCGGCGATCCCGCTCATGCCGACGCCGCCCATGCCGATGAAGTGGACGCGCTTGACCTTGTGCTTCATCGCGCAAGCTCCACGCAGCCGTCGGCGACCACCTGTGCTGCATCCGGCTTGGCCAGCGCGCGTGCCTTCGTTGCCATCTCCGAGAGGTGCGCGCGGTCGAGCGAGCGCAGCAGTTCCGCCAGGCGCTCCGGCGTGAGTCCGGACTGCGGCACGAGCAGCGCCGCTCCGTGTGCGGCGAGAAAGCGCGCGTTCGCCGTCTGATGATCGTCGGTGGCAAACGGGAAGGGCACGAGGACACTGGCGACACCGGCGCAGGCAAG
>JAEUMW010000084.1 GCA_016791345.1 Betaproteobacteria bacterium
CCCGGGACGAGATCCGAAGCATTGCTGCTGAACGCGACGACGCTGCCGTCGGCGGAGATGGTTGCATCGGAACTTCCGCCGATCGAGGACACGCCGCGGCTGTCGGACGACGCGATCACGATGGCACCGCTGTGCAGATCCTTGACGAAGACGTCCGTCGCGACGTTGCGGTCACCGACGACGAGATTCGACGCGAGACTGGTGAAAGCGACGAAGTGGCCATCGCCGGAGATCGCAGCGTCCAGGCTGCTGTCGTTCGCCTCGACGCCGCGATCGCTGACCGAAGCACGCACCACCGCTCCGGTGACCATGTCCTTCACGAACACGTCCGCGACCACGCTGCGATCATCCGCCACGAGATTCGTGGCATTGCTGAGAAAGGCGACGTAGCGTCCGTCCGCGCTGATCGAAGGCCCGAAGCTCGTGTTGTTGCCCTGCACGCCGTTCGCGTCGGTGGACGCACGCAAGACCGCGCCGGACAGCAGATCCTTCACGAAAACGTCCTGAACGACGTTCGTCTCGCCAAAGGCGAGATTCGAGGCGAGACTGCCGAACGCGATGAAGCGCCCGCTTGCCGAGATGACCGGATCGAAGCTCGTGTCGTTGGCCTGAACACCACTGGCGGCGGCCGAAACCCGGACCATGGACAAGGCATCCGCGGTCTCCACGACGCGATCGCCGAGCGCATCGACGCGATAGGTATCGTTGCCGGCACCACCGCGCAGGTAGTCGGCACCCAGGCCGCCGTCGAGGACGTCGGCGCCGCTCTGCCCGACCAGGGCATCGTCGCCCGACAGGCCAAAGATGAGATCGTCGGCAGGTGTGCCGAGGAGGAGATCGTTACGGGGAGTGCCGATGATCGTCGCCATCTTTGTCACCTTCGGAGAACTTCAATCGGGAAAATCCCCGCGACCCGGTTCCGCGGGCGTCGCGGACGGAGTATAAGACCGGGCTGCTGGAATGAACGGTTCCAGGCGACCGACGGGCGGTAGCGAACAGCGGGAAAGGAAAGACGCGGTGCGGCCGCTCAGAAAGGCGCGGACGCGCGACCCCTCGGAGTAGCCCCGCGGATCAGTGCTGCGACGAGCAGATAGAGTACTGCCGCATTGCAGGCGTGCCAGAGGAGATGCGTACCGAGCGGGAAGACCGGGCAGATCATCTTGTCTATCGTGCGAAAGGCCAGTGACACGGTGAACACGGCAGCCGCAATCGCCACCCCACGGGCGGCGCGGTGCCTGCGCGCGGCAAGCACCGAGGCCAGGATCAGCAATGTCGCCCACGCCGGTCCATAGAAGATCGATCCGTTCAGGAAGTCGCGTGTGAACAGCATCGCCATCGCGCGGTTCGCAAGATGAAACAGCATGAAGAACGCAAACGTCCCGAGCCAGCGAAGGCCCGCGAGCCGCACGAGAAAGGAGAGGAGGTAGACGTTGATGAAGAGGAGAATCGGCAACGTATCGGCCGACATTGCCCAGGGACTTGCGAACGTGTGCCACAGTGCGCTGCCGATGCCGATGGCGAAAAGCAGCGTGATGAGAAGCAGCAAGTCCCAGCTGTTGCGCCAGGTGAGGTGCGGCTGCCGGCGCCAGAGTCGCAGCGCCATGACTGCGGCAAGGATGAAGCCCAGGTTCGTGACGGCGTTGAGCGGCTCGCTCCACAATCCGGGCGCGGTCCTCTCGCAGTACGTGTCGATGAAGTCGATCATGGGGTCGGGGAACGATCCGCGTTCAGATTCCTCTCAGCGTTTGTGCGATTCGCGCGCAAGGTGGTGTTGAAACCATGGCACATTGGCACATCCGTATCAGGGGTACGCCGTGGTGTTGCTGCGGCGACCCGGAGTCCGAGTTGCCCGAAAGGGTACGCGCTGCCTTGCTCACTGTCTGCTGCCGTCAGGCGAGCAAGGCCGACGCCTTGAGCCTCAAGGTTACGCTGGCGGAAATGGGCTACGCCGAGTGGGACGAGATCGAAGTGGTCGCGAGCCCGTGCGAGCTCAAGGAGTCGCCGGAGCAGGTTCATACCACTGACGCGAAGCGCCCGCCGCTGCCATGAACTACCGACACCTCGGCCGCTGTGGTCTGCAACTGAGCGAGATCTCCTTCGGCTCCTGGGTCACCTACGCCAATCAGGTCGATACCCGCGGCGCGACCGAACTCATGGCGGCCGCCTTCGACGCCGGCATCAACTTCTTCGACAACGCCGAGGTGTATGCCAATGGCCGCAGCGAAGAGATCATGGGGGCAGTGCTGAAAACGTTGCGCTGGCCGCGCATGAAATTCGTGGTCTCGACCAAACTCTACTGGGGTCTGGGCGATGGTCCCAACGAGAAGAACACCCTCAACCGCAAGTATCTGCTGCACGCGATCGATGGCTCTCTGGCGCGGCTGCAGCTCGACCACGTCGACATCGTTTTCTGTCATCGCGCCGACCCGAACACGCCTCTGGAGGAGACGGTCTGGGCGATGCACGACATCATAGAGCGAGGCAAGGCAGTCTACTGGGGAACCAGTGAGTGGTCCGCGGAGGCGATCAGCGCCGCGTGGAAGATCGCCGACCGCCATCATCTGCACAAGCCCGTGACCGAGCAGGCGCAGTACAACCTTCTGCACCGTCACCGCGTGGAGTCCGAGTACGCGCCGCTTTATGCGGACATCGGTCTCGGCCTCACCACCTGGAGTCCCCTCGCGTCCGGTCTTCTCAGCGGCAAGTACCGTCGCGGAATTCCCGCGGGATCGCGCGCCACCCTGGCGAGTTACGCATTCCTCCGCGACGGTCTTACCGACCCGGATCGAAACCGGGCGGTGGGCGAGCTCGACGCCATCGCGCGCGATCTCAACTGCCCGCTGGCAGCGCTGGCGATCGCATGGTGTTTGAAGCAGGGGGCCGTCAGCAGCGTCATCCTGGGCGCCACGCGCTTGGCGCAACTCACCGAGAACATCAAGGCCGTCGAAGTGGGGCCGAAGCTCACGCCCGAAGTCCTGCAGCGCATCGATTCAGTCGTCGGCGCGCTCACCGACTAGAAGGCGATAACGTCTCAATCCGACGCGAGCCGCTCGCCGTGCTCGCGTGTGGCATGAAAGCCGACCTTCGGCCAGCGCTGCATGGTGATCTGCAGGTTGTACTTGTTCGCGGCAAGGAACACCGGATTGCCGTCGACATCGGCAGCCATCGCCGCCGCCTGCTCTCGTTCGAAGTTTCGCCGCGTCGTCTCGTCCGGAAAAGTCAGCCAGCGTGCGGTCGAGATGTTGGCCGGATCGTAGATCGCGTCGACCTTGTATTCCGCGGCGAGGCGCTGCGCCACGATCTCGAACTGCAGCGGGCCCACTGCACCGAGCAGCAGCGAGTTACCCACCGCCGATGCGAACACCTGCACCGCACCCTCTTCTCCCAATTCCTGCAGACCCTTCTGCAGCTGCTTCGCCTTGAATGGGTCGCGCGGGCGCGCAACGCGGAAGAGGTCCGGTGCGAAGTGCGGAATGCCCTTGAACGCGAGCGCCTCCCCTTCGCTCAAGGTGTCACCGATCTGCAGTTGTCCATGATTGTGAATACCGAGGATGTCGCCCGCCACCGCCTCCGAGCTCGCGACACGCTCGTTCGCCATGAAGGTGAGCGCGTTGGCGAGCTTCATCTCACGCCCGGTCCGCAGGTGACGCACCTTCATTCCCGGTTGGTAGCGGCCGGAGCAGACGCGAAAGAAGGCGATGCGATCGCGATGCTTCGGATCCATGTTCGCCTGAATCTTGAACACGAAACCCGCGAACGGGCTTTCGTCCACGTGGACCATGCGGCTCCCACCGTCGCGCGGCTGCGGTGAGGGCGCCCAGTCCAGCAGCGCGCGCAGGATCTCGCGCACGCCGAAGTTGTTGATTCCGGAACCGAAGAACACGGGCGTCTGGCGGCCCGCCAGAAATGCGTCGAGGTCGAACGGTTGGCTCGCGCTGCGGATCAGGTCGACATCGTGGCGCAGAGCGCCGACTTCACCCGGAAACAGCGCATCGAGTCGCGGATTGTCGATCGCTTCGATCACCTCGGTGTCCTCGCGCACACGCTCTTCGCCCGGGGTGAAGCGCACCACACGATCGCGCTGCAGATCGAACACGCCGCGGAAGGTCTTGCCCATGCCGATCGGCCAGCTCACGGGTGCGCAGTCTATCTTGAGCACGGACTCGATCTCTTCGAGCAGCGCAAGCGGCTCGCGCACCTCCCGGTCCAGCTTGTTCACGAAGGTGATGATCGGCGTCGCGCGCAGGCGGCACACGTCGAGCAGCTTGATCGTCTGCGCTTCCACCCCCTTCGCCGCGTCGATCACCATGACCGCGGCATCGACCGCCGTCAGCACACGGTAGGTATCCTCCGAGAAATCCTCGTGTCCCGGCGTGTCGAGCAGATTGATCGTATGGTCGTCGTACTCGAACTGCATGACCGAACTGGTGACCGAGATGCCGCGCTGCTTCTCGACCTCCATCCAGTCCGAGGTCGCGTGGCGCGCACTCTTGCGGGACTTGACGGTGCCCGCCATCTGGATGGCACCGCCGAAGAGCAGCAGCTTCTCCGTCAGCGTCGTCTTGCCTGCGTCGGGGTGAGAGATGATGGCGAAGGTACGCCGACGCGCCACCTCGCGGGCGAGCGAGGCGTGACTGGAAAGGTCGTTCATTGCACTGGGGTTCTGCGGGAAGCGGACTCGTCCGCGATGACGGCACCCGCCACATCTCGATGCGGTCTGTGCGTGGTGCGGATTATACCAGCGCAGGGCGGGTCAACGCCCGACTGCGCAGGACAGGCCTGAATCAGCTATCGCTGCGCAAGAAGGGCGGCGACGCGCTCGGCCTCGACCGGGGGGCTGAAGAGGTATCCCTGCGCGAAGTTGCAGCCCGAGCGGTTGAGAAACGCCATCTGGTCGGGCGTTTCCACACCCTCGGCGACCACCTTGATCTCCAGACTGCGCGCGAGCGCGATGATCGCCTCGACGATGGCCGCGTCGTCGCTATCGACCGCGATGTCGCGCACGAAGGAGCGGTCGATCTTCAGCACGTCGAGCGGGAAGCGTTTGAGATAGCTCAGGCTCGAATAGCCGGTGCCGAAGTCGTCGATGGAGATGCTGATGCCGCGCGACTTGAGTTCGACGAGCGTGGCGATCGCACTTTCCGCGTTCTCCATGACGTCGCTCTCCGTGATCTCGATCTCGATGAACTGCGGCGGCACACCCGTCTCGGAGAGGATGCGATGGATCGTCTGCGCCAGATTGCGCTGGCGAAACTGGCACGCGGACAGGTTCACCGCAATCGGCAGTTCTATCCCGGCTTCGCGCCACGCGCGAACCTGCATGCAGGCGCGACGCAACACCCACTCGCCGATCGGGACGATGAGGCCGGTTTCCTCCGCGACGGGAATGAAACGTTCGGGGGAGATGGACCCCAGAGTGGGATGGTGCCAGCGCAGCAGGGCCTCGACGCCGATGATCGCCCCGGTGGCAAGGTCGACTTTGGGCTGGTAGAGCAGATGCAGTTCGTTGCGCTGTTCGGCGACCCGCAGACCCTGCTCGATGACGAGTCGCTCCTGGACCTGAACGTTGAGGTCCGACGTATAGAACTGGTAGTTGTCGCCGCCATTGCGCTTTGCGCTGTACATGGCGGCATCGGCGTTGCGAATCAGCGATTCGGAGTCTGCTGCATCCGTCGGAAACAGGCTGATGCCGATGCTCGCAGACATGAATACTTCCTGTCCCTTGAGTTCCATCGGTCGGGCGAGGCCATCGAGGATCTTCCGGGCGACCGCCGCAGCACCGCGTGAATCCGCCATATTGGGCAGGACGACCATGAACTCGTCGCCGCCCAGTCGAGCGACCGTATCACCTTCGCGCATGGTGCCCGTCAGGCGGCGGGCGGCTTCACGAAGAAGTTGATCACCCGCCTCGTGGCCGAGGGTATCGTTGACGACCTTGAGGCGGTCGAGATCGATGAACAGTGCGCCAACCAGCCGTCCCTCCCGACGCGCCTGTCCCAGCGCCACCTCGAGCCGGTCACGCAGGAGCGACCGGTTCGGCAGGTCGGTGAGAAAATCGTGGTGGGCGAGATGTTCGATCCGGCGCTCGGCCGCCTTGCGCCGCGTGATGTCGCGCGAAGTCAGGACCACTCCGCGCACGTGCGGATAGTCCAGCAGGTTGTTTCCCACCGCCTCGAGCCAGATCCACGAACCGTTCGCGTGGCGGTAGCGAAACTCGATCGGCGCGGTGTGCGTCCTGCCGTGCACGACGAGGTCGAAGGCTTTGCGCACGCGCGCCCGATCGCGCGGGTGAATCGATTCGAACGGGCTATGACCGATGAGTGCTCCCGGCGCACGTCCGAGAACGCGCGACGCCGCGGGCGCTTCGAACGTGGTGATTCCGTCCGCGTCGTGAATCGTGATGATATCGGCGGAATTCTGGACCAGAGCCCTGAAGCGGGCGTCTGAATCCTTCGCGGTGGGGGCAGTCGTGCGCGTCGTCCACTCGCGAGTGGACCATCCTCTCGCGGCGACGGGTAGACTCGAAACGGTGCAGGTCATGTCATCCATGGCAGCCGATCTGCGCAGGAAGCGTGCACACAGGTGCCGAGCGAGTGGAACCCCCTGAATCCGCCGCAGAGCGGGGTCTCTGCGGCGTCCTTCGACGGCTTGTCGTCAGAACGCGGGCCCTGGAATGCCGATCCGTCGACGCGGCCGACGAGATTCCGGACAGAGCGGGCGGCGTCGGTGACGACCTCCAAGCACGCGGCACTCATCGCGGGCCGAGTGCGCCGTCACGTCCTTCGTGTAACCTTCGCCGAAAGGGCAACACGCCCGCGCACCGCCGGCGAGGAATGCCGCCGCCCGGGTGGCGTTGCGGAATCAGCGACAGTTCTGAGCAGGTCGATCCATGAAGTCACCGGAGATCAATGCCAACGAGCAGGCCGTGCTCACGGCGCTCGAGGCGCGGCTCGGTCATCTGCACGTGCAGCAGCGCCTGGGGCTCGAGCGCGATCACGAAGCGCAGGTCTTCCGCAGCGGCACCCACTTCTTCCATCTCGAGAACTGGTACTCGATGCATGGCCTCATTCGCGGCAGTCTGCGTCTGGTCGGCTTGCACGCACGCGGACGACGCAACGCACTGACCATTCAGGTCCGTCGGCACGACGTAGCGCTTTCCGGTTTGCCGTCGGCGTTCGACGGCTTCACCGTGCTGCATCTTTCCGATCTGCACATAGACTCGAGCGATGAATTCGCGGAAGCGCTCGTGCAGTGCGTGCAACCGCTCCACTATGACCTTTGCGTACTTACCGGGGACTACCGCACACGCACCTTCGGGCCCTTCGCGCGCACGCTCGCGGGGCTCGCGAAACTCCGCAGCGCACTCAAGGGCAACGCCTACGCGGTGCTCGGCAACCACGACACGCTGCGACTCGTTCCGGAAATGGAAGCCATGGGCTACCGGCTGCTGCTCAACGAGTGGAAGAGGCTCTCGGCCGGGGGCGATGCGATCTACCTCTCCGGCATCGACGACGCGCACTATTATCGCGTGGAGAATTTCCACCGGGCGGCGCACGACATTCCGCGTGGAGCCGTTTCGATCCTCCTGTCGCATACTCCAGAGGTGTTCCGTCACGCCGCGCACGCGGGCTACGATCTCATGCTCTGCGGACATACGCACGGCGGACAGATCTGCCTGCCTGGCGGCGTGCCGCTGCTCACCGACGCCGACAGTCCCCGCCGCATCGCGCGTGGCCCCTGGCGCCATCACGGAATGATCGGCTACACGTCGGTGGGCGCCGGGACCAGCATCGTGGACGTGCGCCTCAACTGCGCACCGGAGATCACGCTGCACCGCCTGTGTTGCGCCGCCCGCGCTCAGTAAGGGCGGTCGCGGATGTTGAGCCGGAAGAGAAGTTGCGACAGCAGGCACGCCAGTGCGACGAACGCCACCACCAGGACCAGGATTTCCAGAGGTGCAAGCCCGAGTTGCGTCCTGAACACTACGAGCGGCAGCAGCGCTTCGGGAATCTGATCGACGCCGAACGCCTCGGCATGCGGCTCCAGCCTGCGGCGGCGCTTGAGAAAACTCGACAGGAGATCGCCGGCGAGCGAGACGGCAGCAAACGCGGCGCCCAGCATCCAGTCGAAGCCCAGCAGCGGGGCAAACAACGCGCTGCAGCCAATCGACGCCACGACACCGCGAATCGTCTTCGAATCGCCGAAGAGCGGTGCGCCGTCGCGCAGCAGCAGCCCGCCGTCGAGCGGTGCGCTGAAGCGCTCGCCGAATATCCTGGTTGCGATGATCGGTGCCCCGTTGGCGATGCCGAGAAGCATCATCACCCGCAGCAACAGCACATGGTCCATGTTCGTGTCCCTGAACCGCGCCTATCAACCGCGCATTCTCGCAGAGACGCGCCGCCGTGCCAGCGGGGCGGCCGAAACCCAGTCGGGCCACGTCGGCAAGCCCCGGTTCCGGCAACACCCTGCATGCCGGAGCGCCGGCCCGGGCAGGCTGTCGACTGCTGCCGCGAAGCACCCCAAAGTTGTAGACTTCACCCCCCGAGCCGGGATTCCGCACGGTCGCCGCTTGCCCTCAGGTGCCGTTTGCCGGGACCGGTGAGAACCCGGCCATACAATCCTCGAAAAGGCACCAAGGAGGCCACATGTCACTGCGCATCGGCGACACCGCACCCGATTTCACCGCCAACACCACCCAGGGCTCGATCCGCTTTCATGACTGGATCGGCGACACGTGGGCAATCCTCTTCTCGCATCCCAAGGACTTCACGCCCGTCTGCACGACCGAACTCGGCTACATGGCGAAACTCAAGCCCGACTTCGACCGCCGCAACACGAAGTTGATCGGGCTCAGCGTGGATCCCGTCGAAAACCACGCCAAGTGGGCCAAGGACATCGAGGAAACCCAGGGGCATGCTCCCAACTACCCCCTGATCGGTGACCCGGATCTGAGTGTGGCCAAGCTCTACGACATGCTCCCGGCCGGCGCGGGTACGACGTCCGAGGGGCGTACGGCGACCGACAACCTGACCGTGCGCTCGGTCTTCATCATCGGTCCGGACAAGAAGATCAAGGCGATGCTCACTTATCCGATGACGAGCGGCCGCAATTTCGACGAGGTCCTGCGCCTGCTCGACTCGATCCAGCTCACCGCGAAGCACAAGGTCGCCACCCCCGTGAACTGGAAGCCCGGAGAGGATGTGATCATCGCCGGATCGGTCTCCGACGACGAAGCGAAGCAGCGTTACCCCGAGGGCTGGAAGGCGCCGAAGCCCTATCTGCGCATCGTGCCGCCGCCGAAGTAACGACTCCGGATACCCGCACGAAACACTCGAGACGCCCCGTAGCGGCGGAGCGTCGTTCGTCGCGGGTACGAGCATCGCGAAGATCTGTAACACCCGGCCGCTAGCCTTTTTGCTTGCGGGCGGCGCGACGTCGCGCCGCCAACCCGGTTGGAGAACACCGATGCTCGAGCGGAAACGCTTCACGGAAGAAGAGATCACACGCGGGCTGCTCGTCGAGCGTGCCACGCGGGGGGTCGAGCAGTTGCGCCGTGCCGCGCTCGCGGCCGAGGAAGAGTTCGGTTACGAGCTTGGCCTGACCGCCCCGGAACTGCGCGAGAGCGCGTACAACCTCATCCATTACCTCGCGGTGCGCCGGCACGACGTGCGCCCGCTGCAGGACGATCTGAGCCGTCTGGGCTTGAGCTCGCTCGGGCGCATGGAGGCGCACGTGCTGGCCTCGCTCAACGCCGTGCTGGCGGCCCTCTACGCGCTGCGCGGTCAGCCCGTCCGGCAGGAGGTCCCGGCGACGCTGCCAATCAACTTCGACACCGGTGATGCGGTTCTTGCCGAGCACGCCAACGCCGTCCTCGGTGCGGGTAGCGAAGGCGGCGGCACGCGCATCATGGTCACGATGCCGAGCGAGGCGGCCGACGACCCGGATCTGATCCGCGATCTTCTGGCGGGCGGCATGCAGGTGGCGCGCATCAATTGCGCCCACGATTCGCCCGCGGTCTGGCAGCGCATGCTGGAGCACCTGCGCCGTGCCGAGCGTGAGACGGGCCACACCTGCCGCGTCTCCTTCGACCTGGCGGGCCCCAAGCTGCGCACCGGCAACATCGAGCCAGGGCCGGAGGTCGCGAAATGGCGACCCGAGCGGGACCGTCTGGGCAAGGTCGTCGAGCCCGCGCGCGTGCGCTTCGTCGCCCACGTCGACGATTCCGAACAGGATGAACCGGGCATTCCCGTGGAAGGTGACATCGTCGCAGAAGCCAGGCCCGGCGACGTGATCGAACTCACCGACACGCGCGACCGGGAGCGCTCGCTCCAAGTGGTGGCGTCGAGAAGGCACGAGTGCACTTGCGAGACGGAGTTCACGGCATACGTCGTGCCGGGTACGCCGCTCAAGCTCGTGCGCAAGGGGAAGACGGTGGCCAAAGGCGCAATCGGCGCGCTACCCCCCGCACCCCAGTGGATCGCGCTCCGCCAGGGGGATCTGCTGGACGTGGTGCGCGGCGACGCGCCCGGCCGCGACGCCGTGCTCGACGACGAAGGCAGCGTTCTTGAACCGGCGACCGTGAGCTGCTCGCTGCCCGAGGTGTTCTGCAGCGTGCGGGTGGGCGAGCGCATCCTCTTCGACGATGGCAAGATCGGCGGCGTCATTCGCGCGGCCAGCGAGGACCGGCTCCGCGTCGAAGTGGCGAGCGCCGCGGGAGGCATCGCCAAACTGCGCGGCGAGAAGGGCATCAACCTGCCGGATTCGATCCTGCAACTGCCTGCGCTCACCGCGAAGGACATCGAGGATCTCGCCTTCGTCGCGCAGCATGCCGACCTGGTCGCCCTCTCCTTCGTGCAGCGTCCCGAGGACATCGAGGCCTTGCACGCGGAGCTTGCACGACTCGAGGCGCCGCGACTCGGGGTCGTGCTCAAGATCGAAACGCAGGCCGCATTCAATCGCCTGCCGTCCCTCCTGCTGACAGCGATGCGACGGCCGCCGGTGGCGGTCATGGTGGCGCGCGGGGATCTCGGCGTGGAAGTCGGATTCGAGCGGCTGTCGGAGGTGCAGGAAGAGATCCTGTGGCTGTGCGAGGCGGCGCATGTGCCCGTCATCTGGGCCACCCAGGTGCTCGAGTCGCTGGCGAAAGGCGGGCTGCCGTCGCGGGCAGAAGTCACCGACGCCGCCATGGCGAGCCGCGCCGAATGCGTGATGCTCAACAAGGGCCCCTACATCCGCGAGACGCTGCGCTTTCTCACCGACGTGCTGCAGCGCATGCAATCGCACCAGCAGAAGAAGACCGCGCGGCTGCGCAAGCTGCAGGTATCCGACGCGGCACAGTTCAGGGCGAAACACGACGACGCGCAGGAGCCGTCCGCCGCCCCAGAGCGCTGAACGCCGCCGCCGGACGACCTGCCGTCAGGCCTCGCCGGTTGCTTCGATTGCCCGGCGCACGACGGCAGCCGAACGACGGAAGGCGTCCTGCTCCGCCGCACTCAGGTCGGGCACCAGCGTGAAGTGCACACCACCCCGTCCGATGACGGCCGGAATGCTCAGGCACACGTCGCTCACGCCGCAGAAGCCGTCGATGCGCACGCTGACCGGCAGCGTCGCGCACAGGTCGCGCACCACGGCTTCGACGATGGTGCGCACGGCCATCGCCACGGCATAGTTGGTGTAGCCCTTGCCCCGCAGCACCTCGAACGCCGTCTGCTTGGCCTCGTCGAGCATCGTGTAGCGGGCCGGCGTCGCGTCGATGTGCTCGCCGCCCGCCGTGGCGATGCTGAGCGCCGCGAACTGGGTGTCGCCGTGCTCGCCCAGGATGTACGCACGAATGTCGAGCGGATGGATGCCGACCTGCTGGCTCAGGATGTCGCGGAAGCGCGCCGAGTCGACGAGCGTGCCGGTCCCGATCACGCGCTGCCAGGGAAACGCCGACAGCTGCAGGATGTGCCAGCTGATGGCGTCGACCGGATTCGTGACGTTCACGATGACGGCATGCGGGCTGAGCGCGGCGAAGCGCGGCACCAGTGCGCGCATGAGCGCGATATTGCCGGCGGCCAGATCGCAGCGGTCGACCATCTGCGCCGGCGTCGGCACGCTCGCGCACATCACGAGAATGTCCGAGCCGGCGGTGTCCTCGATCTCGCCGGCGCGGATCGCCACGCGGTACGGCGTGAAGGCGCACGCCTGTTCGATGTCGAGCGCATTTGCCCGCGCCGCGATCGCGTTCCGATTCCACAGCACGATCTCGCTCGCCAGTCCGTCCTCCGCGAGCACGAAGGCGACCGTGGCGCCAACCTTGCCGATGCCGATGACCGATATCTTCATGATTTGTGCAGTGCGCCCGACCCTCACCATAGCGAAGGAGCCGGCGTGCCGCAATCGCAGACGCGGGTGAGCGGTGGGCTATACTTGACCTGTCCCGATTTCGCGACCGACTCTTCGACGCATGAGCAAAGCGAAGTGGCTGCTCGTCGCAGCCGTGATTGCGATCATTGTGGGGGGATATCTCTGGTGGCGTGGCGAGACGGCGCCGCCACCAGTGCCACCACCTCCAACTCCTGAGCCCCGCGCCGAGGCCCCGCCCGCGGCCGAGCCGCCGGCTCCTCCGCCACCCGAAGCGCAGGTCCAGCATCCCATCGAGACCGCGCAGCAGCAGCTGGAAAGCGAGAGCACCGGCGCCGGCACGGAAGCTACGACGCTTTCGCTCGACGAGAGCGATCCCGTGATGCAGGAGGCGCTCGCTGGCCTCTTCGGCGCGCAGGCCCCGGCGCAGTTCTTTTACGTGAGCGATCTCGTGCGGCGGCTGGTGGTCACGGTGGACAATCTCCCGCGGCGACAGGTGGCCTCCCAGCTCTTTCCCATGAAGCCGCCGGGGGGTGCGTTCATCACCAGAGGCGCGGAAGGGAACGTCACCCTGGGCCCGGAGAACTACGCGCGCTACGCCCCGTACGTCCGCCTCCTGCAGAGTGCGAATCCGAAGCAGGTCGTCGCCGTCTACGTGCGCCTGTACCCGCTCTTCCAGCAGGCGTACCAGGACCTGGGATATCCCAAGGGCTATTTCAACGATCGCGTGATCGAGGTGATCGATCATTTGCTCGCGGCGCCCGAGGTCACGGGACCGATCCGGCTCACGCAGCCGCGCGTGCTGTATCAGTTCGAAGATCCGCAGCTCGAAGCGCTGTCCGCCGGCCAGAAGCTGCTGATCCGCATGGGCAGTGACAACGCGGCCAAGGTGAAGAGCTTCCTGCGCGGCGTGCGCCAGGCGCTGACGGGGCAGCAGCTCCCGCCGCAATGACGCAGCGCTCACCCCGGCGTGCGTCCGGGGTTCGGCCGTTGGGGTTCAGTGCGGCGGCAGGATGAACACGCGCTCGTCCGGCACCGGCTCCGACTCGCCTCCGACGAACCAGCATTCCTCGCGGCGCAAGGGGTCACGCACCCAGCCAACGCTGTACGAGTGCGCGAAAAACGCGCGCTGCGTCCGCCGGTCGGTGGCGCTGAAGAAGGCGCCCAGTCCCGGGTGACTGTGATACCAGCCGACGACCAATTCCCCTTCGCGCAGCGCTTCCTGCGCGCGGGTCCAGACGCCGGACTCCATGCGCAGCGACACGCCGGAACTTGCGAAGTCCGGGGCGGCGACCCCGATCCGGATGAAGACGGCGGCGATCGCGTCGGCGTCGCGGGTGAAGACCTGCCCGATCAGCAGTCCACCCTGCTCGTCGCG
>JAEUMW010000085.1 GCA_016791345.1 Betaproteobacteria bacterium
CGCGTCCATGCCGATGTTGAGCGCCGGCTGCGGCACGCCGATGCGGATCTCCGGCCCCCAGTACGCCGTGTTGGTGCCGGGCACCGGCCCCGGCTCGACGTAGAAGACGTAACCCGCCAGCCGCGCGAGCTCGTTCACGTAGGCCAAGTCCGTCCCCTGATGCGTCGGGATGGTCGAGGTCGGGATCGGCACGTCGACGAACAGGCTCGGGACGACGATCGGGATCATGCCGAAGAGGGCGTACTTCGCGACGATCACCGCGACCCGCGCCTCGGCCGGCATAGCTGGATACGGCAGCCCGCTGAACTCCTGCTGGTCCATGACCGCGGTCAGATCCTCGCCCGTCACCGTCAGCGTCGACTGTCCGGCCTCGTTCGCGCCGCCCACTTCCTGCCGCGTCACGACGCCATCGGCGAGCACGTTCGGCGCGCCGTTCAGCGTGGCGATCAGGATCACGCGCAGCCACGGCACCTGACCCGCCGCGAGCACGAGGAAGGTGTAGAGCGGCGACTTGCTCGACAGCGAGAACGTCAGTTGGAAGCCGCTGCGACTGCCGGCGCTGGAGGTGATCTGCACCGATTCGAGCGCGTCGATCACCGCGCGCGGCACCGGCACCGGCACCGCAGGCCCCACCAGCAGCGTGAGATGGATGCCCTTATTCACGGCTCGGCGCGGGGATGCCTTCGGGCAGCGTGATGCGCAGTCGCCGCCCCACTTCGAGAAGGTCGTCGGGGAGCAGCGCGCCGTTCGCGTCGGCGATGCGCCAGAACTGTTCGGGGTCGCCCAGATAGAGCGCAGCCAGGTTGTCGAACCGGTCGCCGTGCGTGACCAGATGTTCCTGGATCAGTTCGAAGCGCTCCATCGGCGGCACGAAGCGGCGCTTGAGGTAGGCGATCTGGGTGCCGTCCGGCAGTGTGAGCGTCGCGGTGCCGATCTGCGCGTAGCGCGACAGCGAGCCGATCAAGTCGCGTCTCACGGGATGCCTCCCAGCCCGAGCGTGCCGAGCGAGGCGCCCGGGGCGAGCCCCGCCAGCCGCTCCTTGTTGCGCTGATAGGCGAGGAAGATGTTGCCGCCGCGATGATCGAAACCGAGGTCGTCGACCGACAGCACGCGCAGGCCGAGACTCACCTTCGCGCGGATGGGATTCAACAGTGGATCGAAGGCTTCCTCGGTCACGCTGAACTCCGTGATGCGCACCGGCACCACGCGGTTCTGGCTCCACACGAAGAGCGGCAGCGGTGCCTCCATCGGTGCGATCTCCAGCGTGCCGGTCGCCTGCAGGCTGTTGTTCGCGACGAGATCGGCGCTCGCCGGATAGATCATCGTCTCCAGCACGGCGAGCTGGTCGGCCACGCCGACCTGCATCGCATTCGGGTTGCGATCCGGAAACTCGAGCTGGTCGGTGGCGTCGATCTCGGCGTCGAGCTTGATGGTCTCGACCGGCGGCCCCTTCAGCCGCGTGGCTTCGGCGCGGTTGTTCGACTCGCCGCTGATGCCCTGCGGCTGCAGCGTGCGCGTGAGCGTGTCGGGGTTGTACTGGAGCGCGATCACGCGCAGCACCTTGCCGGAATCGGGCTTGACCAGCACGATGCCGCCCTTGATGAGCCGCGGCGAAAAGGATGCGGACATGGATGCGGATCCTCGTTGCTTTAAGCGCTGGCCTTACGCCGACGATTCGGGAAATCCGTGCGCGGTCATTTCGTGAAGACTCCCGGATCGACGTAGATGCGGTCGAGATAATCCTGCAGGCTGCACGGCGGAAAGACTTCGACGTAAGCGATCTCCTGCCGATGTGCCGAGAAGGCGATTCCGGCAGCGGGATAGACGTAGTGCGTGAAGGTCTTGCCGGCACGCGAGCGCAGTTCTGCTGCCGGTTTGCCCAGACGCTCCAAGAGTTCCGCAGCGTCGCAGCGCGCCAGCGCAGCGGCGTCGTCGACGTAGATCAGCACCGGCGTCTCGCCGTCGAAGTAGAAGCGGGCCGGATGTATTTTCGCGTCGTGCAGTTCGGTCAGCGGGCCGAGCCTGCCGTAGCTCGTGTTGCGGTCGACGTGCGCATCGTCGATCGCGAACCGGCTTCGGATCTCTTTCATCGGCGCATCCCGCAGCGCGATCCATTGCTCCAGGCTCATGGGTCATTTCGTCTTCTTGGGCTTGGGCTTCCACGCCTTCACGAGCTTCTCCATGAACGAGAAGCGGCCCGGGCACGGGTTACCCGGCGTGCCCTTGGCCGGAGCGGGTGTCGCGCCGCTCTGGAGCCGCGCCGGCTTGACGAAGAAGAACATCGCAGTCTCCGAGAGATCCTCCTTCGCCGACTTGCCGCCGTAGAAGCTGGGCGGCGCCTCCACCGACTTGTTCGCCACGCGCGTCGTCGCATTGGCATCGGCGACCAACGTGCTCTTCCAGTACTTGAAGGTCGCAACGAAACTCGCGATCGCGTAGTCGAGCAGGCCGTGCGCGATCTCGTGGACGGTCGTGCCCTCTAGCTGAGTCGGAACGTCGCCGGGAAAGTCGACGGTCGACGTCTCGCCCGCCTTGAACATGCCGAAGTTCTTCGAGTCCTTGAAGTATTCGCCGAGCGTGGTGGTGTCGAGCACGCCGGACGGCTTGTCTTCGTCGATGGCCTGCTCCACCTTGCTGGTGGTGGTGACTTCCTGGTCGCTTTTCGCCCGCGTCGATGCCGCACGCTCCTTGCCGAGGATCGGCGCGAAGTGCGCGAGCGCGCGTTCCAGCGCGTGCAGTTCGTCGAGTTTCCAGGCGCGTGTCTTCAGCGCCCCGGTCACCGCGGCCGGCACGTTGGTGTAGGACTTCTTGATGGCGGCGATGCCGGCGTCCGAATCGACGTCGATGCCGTACTTGTCCTTGATGTCCTGGATGATGCGCCGCACCTCCGCCGCCTCCGCGGCATCGCGCACTTCCGCCTTTTCCTTGCCGAAGGCCTCGGCCCGCGGCTTGAGACGGGTCGAACCCTTGCGCGCTTCCTTCGCGCCGCCCTCGAAGCGTTCGTCGAAGAAGCGCAACAGGCGTGTTTCCTCGGCGCCGTGAAAATCGGAGAGCAGATCCTCCGCCTGCAGCTTGCCCGGGCCAAGCATCTCGGAGAGTTCCGAATTGGGCGTGCCGTTCAGCAGATCCAGGATCGCCTGCTCGTCGTCGTCGCCGGTGAAGCCGGACTGCATTTCCTTCACGAGCAGCATCTTGCTCTTCGGCGTGAGCTTGATCTGCGGCTTGCCCGCGCGCCATGCGCGCACCACCGCGCGCGCCTTGTTGTCGCTGTCGGTGAAGTCCTCGATCCGGCCGTTTTTCTCGAGCTGGGCGATATAGGAAACGAGCTCGTCGGTGGCGAAATCGTCGCCGCGGAAGAGCCCGGCGATCTGGGCAAAGATGCTGCGCCGCTGCAGTTGCGGCCTGCGCCCGATGCTCGACGGCCGCACGACTGCCGCGCCAGCGAGCGCCGCGGCACTCGCGCGGTCCGCCTCGCGTTCGCACGCCGTGCCCGCTTCGCTCACCCCGTGCACGGCGTCGCTTGCCACCTCGCGCTGCTGGATGACATGGGCAAGCTCGTGCGCAAGCAGATTGCGCCCCGTGCGCGTGTCGGGCGCGTAGTGGTTGCGGCCAAAGACGATGTGCCGCCCCACGGTGTAGGCCACGGCGCCTGCTTCACGCGCGCTCTGCGCCGCGGCAGTGTCGGTGTGCAGGCGCACGCCGGCGAAGTCGAAGCCGAAGCGCGGATCGAAGAACGATCTGAGCTTCGCCGGCAGCGGCGTGCCGGCACTTCCCAGACCGCGCGGCATTGCGCTCGGCGCGCGCTCCGGCGTGGCCGCGTGCTGCACTCCCGCGCGTGCGTCCGGCTTGGCGACAGTGACGCGTTCCGCCCCCATGATCCTGCATTCCTCCCGCGACTATTCCTTGAACAGATCGGTGTCGACGAAATCGGCCTGCACAAGCGACCAGAAGTCGTTCGCCAGCCCCTTCAGGACGTAGTCGTAC
>JAEUMW010000086.1 GCA_016791345.1 Betaproteobacteria bacterium
TGATCCTCGTACGGAAAGAGCTCGGTCGAGAGCACCCACACTTCCTGCGCGTCGTCTCCCGCCGTCTCGACGTCGATCTCGTTGATGAACTCCATCACGCTCACGTTCCGGCGCACCTGCTGCTCGCGGTAGAGCGCTGCCGAACCGGCGCCGTATTCGATGCCGTCGAATTCCCAGACGTAGCGGTTGTCGTCGCGATAGGGAATCGCGGGCACGTCGGTACGCGGGTTGTACGCGGCACCGGCCACGACGAGATCATGCGCGAGGCGCACGCCTACGTCCCAGGACAGTCGGTTGTCGCCGAGGCGGTGCGCTTCCTGGGCGAACGCCTGACGGCCCGCCGCGATCAGCGGATGCGGATCGTCATGTGAGGCGTCGAGCAGCGCGCGGGCTAGCCGCGCCAGCAGCGCCCCGGTCCCGTCGTCGTCCGGGCTCGCCACGTGCAGCGGCAGCCACAGATCGCGCAGGCCCGGAAATTCACCGGTCGCGAGGGCCTCGATGCGCGCGTCCTCGATCACCTCGATCACCGCCATCTGCAGCGGTGTCAGCGCCTCGGCGGACAGCGGCTCCCGCGTGTAGGCGAGGTGGGCGGCGGCGTGGGTCGCCACCGCCCGGTAGAGTTCGAGTCCGCTCACCTCAGCGATCGCATCGAAGGCGTCCGGCATGTGGATCATGTAATCCGCGATGTACGTCCGATAGCCTTCGCGCGATTCGAAGTCGCCGCTCGTGGGCCGCAGGAAGAAGTCGCGTCCCCACAGCGCGCGCAGATACATCCCGATGCGCCGCTGCACGTCGACGAAGAGCGTGCCGCGGCGCTCCTTCTGCAGCACCGCGAGCGCGTCGGGACTCTCGAGCCCGAAATAGCGCACCTGCGCCTCGAAGTCGGTGCGGTGCGCCTGCGCTCCCCAGGTTGCCCAGCGCCGCAGCCCGCCGAGGGTGAGCTGCGTGAGCAGCGTCTCGAGGTGGTCGAGCATCGGGCGCATGCCGCGCGGCGCCTGCGCCAGCAGCTGCGCGAGCAGCCGCAGGTAGCCGCGGAAGACCTCGATGTCGCCCAGCCGGCGCGCCGCGAGCGGTGCGGTGGCGCACACCAGGGCGATGACGGCGCCGCTCGTCTTCGACGCCATGGCAAGCGCCGCCTGCACCAGGTCGTCGACGGCATCCTCGCCGATCTCGCGGGCGATCTCCGGCGCCCCCTGGATGAAGGAGACGACGAGATCGGTGCCGCGCCCGAGCGACTTGAGCGCGCGTGCGCCGCGCAGATACGCCTCCAGCCCGCGCGGCGAGAAGACGCGAGCCGCCTCGTGCCAGGCCGCGCGCAGCACGTCGGCGGGATGGTCGCCGAGCTCGGTCAGGAGCTCGTCGTAGTCTTCGAGCTGTACGGTCATGTCGTGAGACGGGATGGGGGAAGCGGGAGGCGGAGGCGGGATTGACCCGTTCGCTCATTCACGACTTCACACCTTCACGCTGCTCGCCCTCTTTCCTCTCCTCTCTCGTCCTAAAAGTACGTCGTCACCGCGGCGTCCAGCGCGTCGCGCATGTCCGGGTCGTCCGTGATCGGCCGCACCAGTGCCACGCGGCAGGCGTCGATGGGCGCGACACCGCGCGCGATCAGCGACCCGGCGTGCACCAGCATGCGCGTCGAGATGCCTTCATCGAGACCGTGCCCCTTGAGGTTGCGCGCGCGTTCGGCGATCGCCACCAGCTTGCCCGCCGCCGCGGCCTCGATGCCGGCCTCGTGGGTGACGATCTCGACCTCGATCTCGTGCTCGGGATAGGAAAAGTCGAGCGCGCCGAAGCGCTGCTTGGTGGACTGCTTCAAGTCCTTCATCAGGCTCTGGTAGCCGGGGTTGTACGAGATCACCAGCTGGAAGTCGGCGTGCGCGCGCACCAGTTCCCCTTTCTTGTCGAGCGGCAGCACGCGGCGTGCGTCGGTGAGCGGGTGGATGACGACGGTCGTGTCCTGCCGCGCTTCCACCACTTCGTCCAGATAGCAGATGGCGCCGTGGCGCGCGGCGACGGTGAGCGGACCGTCCTGCCAGCGCGTGCCGGTGGCATCGAGCAGGAAGCGCCCGACCAGGTCGGAGGCCGTCATGTCCTCGTTGCAGGCGACGGTGATGAGCGGCTTGCCGAGCTTCCACGCCATGTACTCGACGAAGCGAGTCTTGCCGCAGCCGGTCGGACCTTTCAGCATCATCGGCATGCGCACCGAATACGCCGCCTCGTACAGCGCCACTTCGTCGCCGACGGCGCGGTAGTAGGGCTGCTCCCGAATCAGATATTGCCGGACCTCTTCGTTCATCTTCCGTGTCCTTCTAGAACAAAGCCCCCGGCACCTTGCGGCGACGGGGGCCTTGCGCGAGTGTCGCCGAAGCTCTAGACGGTGGCGCCGCGGTAGACCACCATCGCCGTGCCCTGGGACTGCTTGAAGTTGTCGTAGCCGATGAGGCGCACGTGGTGGCGCGGGTTGGCCTTGTGGCAGGCTTCCGCCTCGGCCAGGATGCGGTCGACGTCGGTCTCGCCGAACATCGGCAGCTTCCACATGTACCAGTAGGAACCCCTCAGCTGTTCGGGCTCGGTGTGCTCGATGGCGGGATTCCAGCCCTGCTTCACGACGAACTCCACCTGCCGACGGATCTCGTCCGGCGTCATCGACGACAGATACGAGAAGGTCTCGAACTTGCGGCTGCCCGGATCGGAAATGCGCGACTTGTAGTCCTGTACTTCACTCATGGTCGTGGTCCTCGTGTGGGGTCGGCGATACCGGTCAGCGATGGCCCACGGCCAGCTTGTCGACGGTGTCGAACTCGAACTTGATTTCCTTCCAGGTTTCCATCGCCACCTTGAGCTCCGGACTGGACTTGGCGGCCTCGGTCAGGATTTCCTTGCCTTCCTTCTCGACGGCGCGGCCTTCATTACGCGCCTTGACGCACGCCTCCAACGCGACGCGATTGGCGGCAGCGCCGGCGGCGTTGCCCCACGGGTGTCCGAGCGTGCCGCCGCCGAACTGCAGGCACGCATCGTCGCCGAAGATCGACACCAGCGCCGGCATGTGCCAAACGTGGATGCCACCCGAGGCGACCGGGAAGACGCCCGGCATCGCACCCCAGTCCTGGTCGAACATGATGCCGCGGCTGCGGTCTTCCTTCACGAAGCGCTCGCGCATGATGTCGATCCATCCCAGCGTGGCTTCGCGATCGCCTTCTAGCTTGCCCACCACGGTGCCCGAATGCAGGTGGTCGCCACCGGAGAGCCGCAGCGCCTTGGCGAGCACGCGGAAGTGGATGCCGTGGTGCGGATTGCGGTCGAGCACGGCGTGCATGGCGCGGTGGATGTGCAGCAACACGCCATTCTTGCGGCACCAGCGCGCGAGCCCCGTGTTGGCGCAGAAGCCGCCGGTGAGGAAGTCGTGCATGATGATCGGCGCGCCCAGCTCCTTGGCGAAGTCAGCGCGCTCGTACATTTCCTCCGGCGATGGCGCGGTGACGTTGAGGTAGTGACCCTTGCGCTCACCGGTCTCCGCTTCCGCCTTGTGCACCGCCTCCATGACGAACTGGAAACGATCGCGCCAGCGCATGAAGGGCTGCGAGTTGACGTTCTCGTCGTCCTTGGTGAGATCGAGGCCGCCGCGCAGGCACTCGTACACGGCGCGGCCGTAGTTCTTCGCCGACAGCCCGAGCTTGGGCTTGATGGTGCAGCCGAGCAGCGCGCGCCCGTACTTGTTGAGCTTGTCGCGCTCGACCTGGATGCCGTGGGGCGGGCCGTTGCAGGTCATCACGTAAGCGATGGGGAAGCGCACGTCCTCCAGGCGCAGGGCGCGGATCGCCTTGAAGCCGAACACGTTGCCGACGAGGGACGTGAACACGTTCACCACCGAGCCTTCCTCGAAGAGGTCGATGGGATACGCGACGAAGGCGTAGAAGCAGCTGTCGTCGCCGGGCACGTCCTCGATGCGGTAGGCGCGCCCCTTGTAGTAGTCGAGATCGGTCAGCAGGTCCGTCCACACCGTGGTCCAGGTGCCGGTCGATGATTCGGCGGCGACGGCGGCTGCCGCTTCTTCGCGGTCGACCCCGGGCTGCGGTGTGATCTTGAAGCAGGCCAGGATGTCAGTGTCCTTGACTTGGTAGTCGGGTTCCCAATAGGTGCTGCGGTACTCCTTGACCCCGGCGCTGTACTTTTTGACGGCCATGATTTCCTCCGATGCGGCGGCTTGTTTCGGGTCGCGAGGGATGCGGCTGTCTCCCCGCGACGCCCCTGAAAACGAGGCCAAACTATAGTCCGCGCGTAATCATCAGAACAAGTTAATTATTCTGATCATTATGATAAGATCACGCGGACGTCGGGAACAGGAACAAGCGCGCCGTGCTGCACCTCACTTTGCGTCAGTTGAGGGTCTTCGAGTCGGTTGCGCGCCACCTCTCGTTCTCCCGCGCGGCCGAGGAACTGCACCTCACCCAGCCCGCGGTCTCGATGCAGATCAAGCAGCTCGAGGACAACGTCGGCCTCCCCCTGTTCGAGCAGCTCGGCAAGAAGATCTACCTCACCGACGCCGGCCGCGAACTCAACCAGTACAGCCGGTCGATCGCGCAGCAACTCAAGGAAGTGGAGGAGGTGCTCGATCAGCTGAAGGGGCTCGAGCGCGGGCGGCTCATCATCTCGGTGATCAGCACGGCCAAGTATTTCGTGCCCAAGCTGCTCGCCCGCTTTCAGAAGATGCACCCGAAGATCTCGGTCAGCATCTACGTCGCGAACCGCGAGAACGTCCTCAAGCATCTGGCCGATAACGAGGTCGACCTCGCCATCATGGGGCGCCCGCCGCAGAACATGGAACTGCAGGCGGAACCGATCATGGACAACCCGCTGGTGTGCGTGGCGGCACCCGACCATCCCCTCGCCAAGCTGAAGAAGATCCCCCTGTCGCGCCTGGAGGAGGAGAGCTTCCTCGTGCGCGAACCCGGGTCCGGCACCCGGCACGCCATGGAGCGCTTCTTCACCGAGCACGGCGTCAAGTTGAACCGCGGCATCGAAATGGATACGAACGAGGCGATCAAGGCCGTCGTCGGTGCGGGCATGGGGCTGTCGGTGATCTCCCTGCACACCTGCGAGCTGGAGGTCGAAACCAGGCGGCTGGTGGTGCTCAACGTCGAGGATTTCCCGATCGTGCGCCAATGGTATCTGGTGCACCGGGCACAGAAGCGGCTGACTGCGTCCGCGCTCGCGTTCCGGGAATATCTGCTGGCGGAGGCGCCGAAGCTGATGCCGCTGCCGAAACGCGGCCGCTCGCCCGCGCGGTAGGCGATTCGGGCTGCAGGACGCGCACCTGCCTGCCGACGACGCGCCCTTGATGGAGCACTGAGCCTGGACCTGCCGCTTTCCCTCATCGCCATCGCGGTCGGCGCGATCGGGCTCGCGTTCCTCATCGCCGCGGTCACCGCGCTCGCGCGCTGGCAGCCGCTCTCCTTTGCGCTGCGCGGATGCGTGAGCGTTCTGCTGATCCCCTTCGCCGGGCTGCTTGCCATCGTGAGCGTGGGCACGCTCGGCTACCAGGCGCTCGCGAAGGAGGAAGTCGCCGCCTGGGTACGGGTCGAGCCCGCCGGACCCGAGCGCTTCACGGCGAAGTTCCGCTTTCCCGATGGCCGCACGGCGACCTACCTCCTCGCCGGCAACGAACTCTACGTCGATGCCCACATCCTGAAGTGGAAGCCGGTCGCGAATCTGCTCGGGCTGCATACCCAGTACGAACTCGACCGCGTTGCCGGTCGCTACCGCCGGCTCGAAGAGGAGCAGGCGCGGGTGCGCACCGTATACCCGCTCGCGCGCTCGAAGCCTTTCGACATGTTCGACCTGCGGCACGAGTTCGAGGCACTGTCGCCGCTGCTCGACGCCGAATACGGTTCGGCTTCGTTCGTGCCGGCGGATCGCAGCATGGAGTGGGAGCTGCGGGTGTCGACGAGCGGGCTCTTGTTCCGACCGAGCAACAGTTCGCCGCGTCAGCGCGAGGCGCTCAGCCGGGCATGAGCCCGTGCCACTGGCGCGGCCAGTATTCGAGCGGATCGCGCTTGAAGCCGCTTCTCGCGAACTGGTGCCAGCGCCCGACGACGTAGGACATGATGAGGTTCGCCTGCGCCGCGGCGTCGAACTCGATCCGGGTTTCGCGCTGGCTCGCCGCGAAGCGCAGTGCCTGCTTGATCGTCGCCTCCAGTCGATCGTGCAGCTGATTGATGCGAAGCTGCAGCCGCTCGTTCTCGTGCACCAGTGCCTCGCCGATCAGCACCCGGGTCATGCCGCGGTTCTTCTGCGCGAAGGCGAGCAGCATCGAGACCAGCCGTTCGAGCTGCTTCGTGCCGCTCGTCTCCTCGACGCTGATCCGGTTGGCGAGCGCGAAAATCGTCTCCTCGATGAACTCGATGAGCCCTTCGAACATCTGCGCCTTGCTCGCGAAGTGGCGGTAGAGCGCGGCCTCCGAGACGTCCAGCCGGGCCGCGAGCGACGCGGTCGTGATCTTCCCGGGGGAAGGGCGTTCGAGCATCTCCGCCAGGACCTCGAGAATCTGCTTCTTCCGTTCCCCGGGTCTGGTGATCGGCATGCCCGTATTCTCCCGTCGTCCCTGTCAGCCCAGCGCCCTCGCGGCAGCAGGCAGATCACGCACGCTGCGCACGACGACGTCCACGTAATCCGGCACCCGGCCGCCGGCGCTCACCCACACCGTCCTCATGCCGAGCCGCCGGGCAGTACGCAGATTCGGCAGAGAATCCTCGACCATTACGCAGGCGCGCGGATGCAGCCCGTGCCGACGCAGCAGCCGCAGGAAACCGGCCGGGTCCGGCTTCGGCCGGAAGCCGGTGTGCTCGATGGAAAATATGCCATCGAAAAGATCCGTGATGCGCAGGATGCGCAGCACCGCCTCGGCATAGCGGACGGGCGAATTGGAGAACACGACCTTGCGCCCTGGCAGTCGGCACAGGGCGGCGCGCAGTCCCGGCTCGCGCAGGACCATGCGCGTCAGGTCCGGAAAGTCGTGGGTCACGCTGAGAAAGTGATGCGGGTCGGTGCCGTGGTGGCGCATGAGACCGAGCAGGGTGGCACCGTAGCGCTTCCAGTAATGGCGGCGCAGCCGGCTCGCCTGCTCGGTGTCGAGATCGAGGTGATGCGCCAGGTACGCGGTCATCGACCGGTTGAGATGCGGAAAGACGTGCGGGGTGGCGTCGTGCAGCGTGTTGTCCAGATCGAAGATCCAGGCCCACGACCGCCGTTGCCGGCCCGCCATCGGGGTCATTTCGACCGGATCAGCGTGCCCACGCCCTCGTCGGTCAGGACTTCCAGCAGCAGTGCATGCTCGACCCGCCCGTCGATGATGTGCACGCTCTTCACGCCGCCGCGCGCCGCATCCAGCGCCGACGAGATCTTCGGCAGCATGCCGCCGGATAGCGTGCCGTCGGCGACGAGTTCGTCGATTCCCTTCGGTGTGAGCCCCGTCAGCAGGTTGCCGTCGCGATCCAGCACTCCCGGCGTGTTGGTGAGGAGGATGAGCTTCTCGGCCTGCAGGATTTCTGCGAGTTTGCCCGCCACCAGATCCGCATTGATGTTGTAGGACTCGCCCTCGGGTCCGATGCCGATCGGCGCCACGACCGGGATGAAGCCCCCGCTTTCGAGCGAATCGATCACGCCCGGATCGATGCCGGCGATCTCGCCCACCTGCCCGATGTCGATCAGCTCCTCGGGCCGCTCGCGGTTGGGCAGCAGGAGCTTGCGTGCATGGATGAAATGGCCGTCCTGCCCGGTCAGGCCGACCGCCTTGCCGCCGGCGCGATTGATCAGCGTCACGATGTCCTTGTTCACCGCGCCGCCCAGCACCATCTCCACCACGTCCATGGTCTCGGCATCGGTCACCCGCATGCCCTGCACGAACTCGCCCTTCTTGCCGAGGCGCGTGAGCAGTTGCTCGATCTGCGGACCGCCGCCGTGCACGACCACCGGGTTCATGCCGACCAGTTTGAGCAGCACGACGTCGTGCGCGAAGCTCTTCTGCAGCGTGATGTCGGTCATGGCGTTGCCGCCGTACTTGATCACGATGGTCTTGCCGTGAAAGCGGCGGATGTAGGGCAGCGCCTCGGCCAGGTACAGGGCCTTCTGCGCGGCGGCGGACGGAGTGAGCGTCATGGCGGTGTGCGGTGTCGACAAACGCGCGGATTCTACACCGGTGCGGCGGGCATGCGTGCCGCGGGGCGGCGCCGGACTTCCGCGTGCCTCAGTCGGCAGGGATCACGGTGAGCCACGTCTCCCGCCGCGGACTCAACGCGATCTGCAGCCAGTACGTTCCCGCAGCAGGCAACTGGTAGACGAGCACCTTCTGCACACCGTCGCACTCGAACGTGGCCTCGTCCGGCGCCGGATCGAGCAGCCTGCCGCCCTCCGTCGCGATGTCGAGCCACGCATCGCGATCGACGCCGATCCGATAGGCGCCGGGACGCGTGACATGCATGCGGACGATGCCGGCGAATATCGCCCCGCGCGCCTTCTCCCGCTCGCGGCGAAGATCCTCCGACGTCCCTGGCAGCATCACCGTCTTCTCCGGCGCGAGCTGGAGCGCGACCCGTTGGCGAACAGGCACGGCCCGCGCCTGCGTCGACGCCCTGAGCAGCGCAGTCATGGGCGCGGGTTTGCTCGCGCAGAGGCGCTTCTCCGCTGCAGAATCGGGCTCCGCAGCGGGCGCAGACGCGCTGCAGACAACGCCCAACGCAAGCAGAACGATCAGCTTCACTCCCCGGATAATCGAGCGTCTGTCTCCCGTACCAAAAGTCAATGGTGGGCAGCGCCACCGCGAGCGTCTCTCACCTCGGCCTCGACGCTCAACTTCTCGGTCTTGCCACCGCTTTCGATGACCAGCGTGAGCGGCACCTTTTCGCCGACCTTCAGCGGCTGCTGGATGTCGATCAGCATCACGTGCAGCCCGCCAGGCGCGAGTTGCACCGTCGTGCCGGCCGGCAGATCGACCTTCGGGATCGCGCGCATCTTCATGACGTCCCCATCCATCTTCATCTCGTGCAGTTCGACGACCCTGGCCACTGGCGATTCCGCCCTGACCAGCGCCGCCGGTGCAACGCTCACGACGTTGAGATAGGCGGCGGCGACGCTTTGCCCCGGCGCGGTCGCCCTCGCCCAGGCATCGCTCACTTTGACGCCGGCATCGGCGTGAGACAGGCCAGGTGCAAGCAGCAGGATGGTTGCACAGAGCGTCGCGCGAGCGGCGCGTACGGAACGACCGACGATCATGATGAATCTCCAGGAGTGGAAAGCGTAGAAGAGAGAACGTATGCCGCCTTGCCTGCACGGCAATGGCGAAGCCCTAACTGAAGATGAGGCCGCGCGCGCCGTACACGAGCAGTCTCAGCATGGGAGCGCGAACGCGCCGCGGCAGTCCAACCGGCTTGAGCAGCATCTTGACCGACATCTCGAACGGGAAATTGCGCTGCATGATGCGCCGCAGATTGCGGTTGTAGTCGCGATAGTACCGGTCTTCGAAGGGCGTCTCGGGAAAGCGCACCTGGAAGGCATGTCGATAGGCAACGAGCGAATCTTCGCTCTTCGCTTCAGCGATGCGCTTCAGGATCGCGAGCACGATGCGCGTCCGGCTCACCGTCTCGACCGCCCGGTAACGCTGGAAATGGCGGTAGAAGTAACTGAAGTGGCGGACCTCGTCGCTCTTGATGTGAGCCGTCAGCTCCTTGAGCAGGGGCTCGTCGGTATAGTCGTGGATCGCACGATACAGCGACGAGGTGCCGGTCTCGACCACGCACCGCGCCGCCAGTTCGAGCCCGCGGGTGGGCTCGAACTCGTCGAGGGTGCACATCGCGGAATACTCCGCGAAGAAACCCGCGTTGG
Source organism: Betaproteobacteria bacterium (assembly GCA_016791345.1). NCBI lineage: Bacteria > Pseudomonadati > Pseudomonadota > Betaproteobacteria > Betaproteobacteria bacterium. Next base: position 9,880 of record JAEUMW010000086.1, read on the forward strand.
CGCGCTCCCAGTCGAATTCCGGCCACACCGCCCGTATGTAAGCACGCAGGGCGCGGCCGTGCTGCATCTCCTCGTGTTCCCAGTGGTGCCTGAGCCAACCCTCGACCTCGGCGTCACCGGCGTAGTAAGCGCTGAGATTACGGGTATACAGGTCGGAGGCCGCCTCGACGAACGAGGACATGACGAGGAAGAAGAAAAGCGTGTCGTCGCCGCGGACGCGCTCGGCTTCGAGCTTGGAAAAGTCGATCTCTTCCAGTCGCCAAGGTAATCTGTGAGCCGCGGCGGACGGCTGCACGTCGGTCTGAAGTGCGGTCACGACCTCTGTTCGGGACATTACCAGGATGTGACAGTGTAGCAGCGGCCTTACCTGCCTGCCATGCCGGGGCCCGCACCTCCGGTTTCACCATGACGGAATACGCACGACCGATCAGTCACCCGTGGGATCTCGCGCCGCGTGAAGCGATCGCGCTCCAGCGCGCGCTCGCATCGCTCGTGATCCGGACGGGTGAGCCGGCGCCGGTCCACCGTGTCGCCGGTGTGGACGTCGGCATCGCCGGCGGTTGCGCGCGGGCCGCGGTCGCGGTGCTCGCCTTTCCGTCCCTGGAACTGGTGGACTCGGCAGTGGTGGAAAGGCCCGTCAGCTTTCCCTATGTGCCGGGTCTCCTGTCCTTCCGCGAGGTCCCTGTCGTGCTGGAAGCACTCGAGCAGGTGACGGTGCGTCCCGATGTCATCCTCTGCGACGGGCAGGGAATCGCGCACCCGCGCCGTTGCGGATTCGCCAGCCATCTCGGACTGAGCACTGATCTGCCCACGATCGGCGTGGCAAAGAGCCGACTCATCGGCACGCACGACAGCCCGCCGGCGGACAAGGGCGCGTGGGTGCCGCTCGTGCACGAGGCGGAGGTGATCGGGGCGGTGCTGAGGACACGTGCGGGGGTGGCACCGATCTACATTTCGATCGGTCATCGCGTGGACCTCGACAGTGCCATCCGCTGCGTGCTGTCGTGCACCACCCGCTACCGCCTGCCGGAGACCACCCGCTGGGCACACCGTCTTGCCTCCGGGGTTCCGCGCAAAGGCACGCTGAAAACGCCGCGGCGGCCCTGAGGCCGCCGCGAGAACCGGCATCGTTACGGACTACGACGGGGTCGGTCCGCTGAATTCGCGCACGACGTGCTGCTGGCGACGAGACACCGGAAGCTTCTCCTCCACGCCGTCCAGTCTCACCACCCAATGCCCGTCGCCGTTGTCGTTGGTGACGCGCTCGAAGCCGGTGACGAAAGCGCGACCGACGAGGCAGTTGCGGTGCACACGCAGGAACTTGTCGGTGAACTCCTCTTCGAGCCGTGTCAACGATTCCTCGATCAGGTATTCGCGCTGCGCAGTGCGGATCGTGACGTACTTGAGCTCCGCCTTGAGATAGATGATCTCCTTGATCGGCACCAGATGGACGCGTCCTCGCTCCTGCACCGAGAGATGCGACCGCGGCTCAGGCTTCGGCTGCGGCGGCTCGATCGGCACCGGCATCAACTGGCGGACGCGGTTGAGCGCATCGAAGAGGCGCCCGAGGCGGATCGGCTTCACGAGATAGTCCACGGCGTGGAGCTCGAACGCCTTGATGGCATAGGCATCATAGGCAGTGGTGAAGATCACGATCGGCGGGTCGGGAAGCTTCCGCAGCTGTTCCGCGAACTCGATCCCGTCCATCTCCGGCATGCGAATGTCGAGAAGCACCACATCCGCGGGGTGGCTGCTCAGTATGTCCAGCGCCGTGCGCCCGTCCGCCGCTTCGCCCACGACGTCGATCGGCATCTTGTGGCTGCAGTCGCTCAGGAGGTCCCGCAGGCGGCTGCGTGCCGGCGCCTCGTCGTCGACGATGAGAATGCGCAGCTGACGACCGACAATGCTGCCGATCGGCGGATCCTCAGCGGGCTGCAGCAGTGACATATGGGATAACGATGTGGACATTGTAAGTACTCTCCGTCGCGGTGTTCGTGATGCCGGCTTCGGCGTCGAAGTGGAGCGCGAGCCGCTCCCGGATGTTCGCCATCGCCATCTTGTTGCCCGAGTGATGCCGCCCCTGCCTGCGCACGGGGTTGGTTACGACTGCGTGCAGCGCCTTGCCCTTGAGGTAAATGCTGATGCTGACCGTGCCCGGCTCGATGGCGGGCTCGATCCCGTGGTAGACGGCGTTCTCGATGATCGGCTGCAGCAGGAGCGGCGGCATCAGGGCGTCCTCCGGCATGTCCTCGACATGCCAGGCGACGCGCAGCCTCGCGCCCAGCCGCAACTGCTCGAGATCCAGGTACTGTCGGCAGAGCTCCACTTCCCGGGTGAGTGGAGCGAGCTGGCGGTTGTCCTGCATCAGGACCCGAAAGAGATCGGCCAGGTCTTCCAGTGCCGCTTCGGCGCGGCGCGGCTCGGCCCGGATCAAGGACAGAACCGCGTTCAGACTGTTGAAGAGAAAGTGCGGGCGGATGCGCGCCTGCAGCGCCTGCAACCGCGCGATGGTGAGCGCCGGCGAAAGCAGGCGGCTGCGCATATTGAAGTAACCGACGATGACCGCGGAGGCCGCTAGCGCCACGATGACGGCGCGGGCGAGGCCATCACTCCCGCCCATCAGGGTCGCGCCGTATTCCCATACCAGCACGGTTACCAGGACTGCGAGCGCGAGGATCGCGCAGATCCCGGCCGGATAGGACAGCTTCTGCAGCACCGGGCTCACCGCCATCAGCGCGAGCAGGGTGAGCAGCAGGATCGGCTGGAAGAGCGAGGAAATCTCGACGAGCTGACGACCCGTCGTGTCGAGCGTCGGCGCTTTCACCACTGCCGCGGCCAGCGCCATCGCATTCGCCATGACGAGCACGCGCAGCATGACGCCAAGATTGCGAAAGTTCGGCAGCGCAACGGCTTCGCCGTTTTGATTTATACTCGCCATGTCACCCGTGGGTGGCAGAACTCAAGGATTTTTCAGGTATTTTTCGGAAGACTTAACGGGCGCGTCGGCGCGCTCGAGCCTCCCTCAAAGCAAACCCGATGCCCGACGAAAGGTCGCCCGACGTGGATTCAGAAGGCGGGACATGGTCCGGCCGCTTTGCCGAACCGCTGGACGAACTGACCAAGCGCTACACCGCGTCGATCGGCTTCGATCATCGTCTGGCGGCGTTCGACATCCAGGGGTCGCTCGCGCACGCACGCATGCTCGAAGCGGCAGGAATCCTGACCACGGCTGATCTGGCCGCGATCGAGTGTGGGCTGTCCGTCATCCTCGACGAAATCCGCGCGGGCGCGTTTCCCTGGTCGGTGGACGACGAGGACGTGCACCTCAATATCGAGAAGCGGCTCACGGCGCTCGTCGGCGACGCCGGCAAGCGTCTGCACACGGCACGCTCGCGCAACGACCAGGTCGCCACGGACATCCGTCTGTACCTGCGTGCCGCGATCGAGGAGAGCACGCTCCTCATCGCCGACCTGCAGCGTGCGCTGCTCGACCTGGCGGAGGCGCACCCGGCGACCATCATGCCGGGCTTCACGCACCTGCAGGTCGCGCAGCCGGTAACGTTCGGCCACCATCTCATGGCCTACGTGGAAATGCTGGAGCGAGACCGCGGGCGACTGCACGATTGCTGCAGGCGCCTGAATCGTCTACCGCTGGGCGCTGCCGCCCTGGCCGGCACCTCGTTCCCGATCGACCGGGAGCGGGTGGCGCGGGAGTTGGGCTTCGATGGTGTCTGCGAGAATTCGCTCGACGCCGTGTCCGATCGCGACTTCGCCATGGAATTCGCCGCGGCGGCAGCGATCGTGATGACGCACCTGTCGCGGCTTTCGGAAGAGTTCATTCTGTGGATGAGTCCGCGCTTCGGCTTCGTCGAGTTGGCGGATCGCCACTGCACGGGCTCGTCGATCATGCCGCAGAAGAAGAACCCCGACGTGCCGGAACTCGTCCGCGGCAAGACCGGGCGGGTCGCCGGCCACCTGGTCGCGCTGCTGATGCTGATGAAGGGTCAGCCGCTCGCCTACAACAAGGACAACCAGGAGGACAAGGAGCCGCTCTTCGACACGGTCGACACGCTTGCTGCCACGCTCAGAATCTACGCCGACATGATGCGTGGCCTCACGGTGAACGCGGAGCGGATGCGAGCGGCTGCGCTGGAGGGTTATGCGACCGCCACGGACCTGGCCGATTACCTCGTGCGCAAGGGATTGCCCTTTCGGGATGCTCATGAGGCCGTCGCCCGCGCGGTGCGACTGGCCGTCGATCGCGACTGCGATCTCGCTCAACTCCGTCTCGCCGACCTGCGCGGGTTCTCGCCGCTCGTGGAGGCGGACGTGTTCGACGTGCTGACGCCGGAGGGATCGACCGCGGCGCGCGACCATATCGGCGGCACCGCGCCTGCTCAGGTCAGGGCCGCGATCGCACGCGCTCGCGCGCGGCTCCCGCAGAAGTGAAGAAGCCGGCTCGCGCCGGCTTCCGGGTCTCTCCTGCCGCATCCGTCAGCTGGTGACTTTCTCCTTCACCAGCTTCTGCAATTCGCCGCTCTGATACATCTCGCGCATGATGTCGGAGCCGCCCACGAACTCGCCCCCGACATAGAGCTGCGGAATCGTCGGCCAGTTGGCGAACTCCTTGATGCCCTGGCGGATGTCCGGATCCTCCAGCACGTTCACCGAGTAGAACTCGGTCACGCCGCAGGCCTTGAGAATCTGCACGGCGGTGGCGCTGAAGCCGCATTGCGGAAAATCCGGCGTGCCCTTCATGTACAGGACAACCGGATTGATCGTCACCTGCTGCTTGATCTCTTCCTGAACGCTCATGACAACTCCTTGAAAACGGGCGACTAAATGACTGATGGAAAGACTCGGGAATGGTACGGGCAAGCGCCCTTTCCGGTCAATGGCGAGCGATTTGACCGCAAGTCACACGTTCGATTCCCGCCAGGTCGCGTATCGTGGAAATAGACCGGAAGGCCGCCACCTCCAACAGTTCACGGCAGGCGGCCGCCTGGTCGTGGCCGTGTTCGAAGAAGAGCGCACCGCCCGGAGTCAGATGACGGGCTGCGCCGTCCACGAGCGCGCGGAGGCAGTCGAGGCCGTCCGCGCCGCCGATGAGGGCCGCACGCGGCTCGAAGCGCAGATCGCCCCGATCGAGATGCGGGTCGCCGGCCGCCACGTAGGGCGGATTGGACACGATCACGTCGAACTGTTCTGCCGCGAGCCCGGCGTACCAGTCGGACTCGAGGAAACGCACGCGCGCGGCGAGCGACAGGGCATTCTCGCGCGCCACGCCGAGCGCAGCGGCGTTGCTGTCGGTCGCGGATACTTCGGCATACGGTCGCAGGCGCGCCAGCGTGATGGCGATGGCGCCGCTGCCGGTACCGAGGTCCAGTATTCGCGCGTCCTGATCGGGCCCGATTCGGGCGAGCACCGCGTCGACCAGGATCTCCGTCTCCGGCCGGGGGATGAGCACGGCAGGGGTGACGCGGAAATCCAGACCGTGGAACTCGCGCCGTCCGACGAGATAGGCATACGGCTCACCACGCGAGCGGCGTTCGACCAGATCCGCATACGCCCGACGCCCCGGACCGTCGAGGCGGTCGCCCTGGCGCGCCGCGATCTGCGCCCGCGACAGGCAGGCAGCTGCCGCGAGCAATCCCTGCGCCTCGCGGTATCCGTCTGCG
>JAEUMW010000087.1 GCA_016791345.1 Betaproteobacteria bacterium
GCGGGTACACCGCGAGCACCCGAAAACGCGAGCAATCGTCGACAGCAGTGTACTGATAGACGCCTGGCGCAACCTTCATCGTGTCCAACTGCACCCGATCACCGGGCACGGGTCGCGCGTAGCGCGTTGGCCGCTTCCTCCGGCGAGGCGGGCGCAGCGGCGGCACGGCCGCGGTGTCGAGCACCTTCGTGATGCTCGTGATCGACAGCTCAATGCCATAAGCAAGCCTGAGCTCGGCCTGAATCCGACGCGCGCCCAGGTTGGGTTCGCACCGAAGCGACAGGATCAGTTCCCGGTCGGCGTCGAAAATCTCGCGAGCTGGCGACCGCTTGGGTCGACGGCTTAGCCCAACCAGCCCCACCTCACCCAACTCCCGGTAGCGCCGAGTCCACAGCCGCAGCGTCGGTCGCGAGATACCACAGCGGCGGCAGGTCAGCCCAGCGTCGTCGGTGACCTCGTACATCCGGACCCACTGAAGTCGCTGACGAACGAGCCTGTTCACCCGCTCAGCTTACAGTGAAAGAATGTGTGTGGCACCCACAGATAATGCGCCGATGGAGAGCTTCTTCAAAACGTTGAAGGTCGAGCGTACTGATCAGTTCCGATATGACAGCCGAGCCCAGGCCAGACTCGATATCGTCCATTGGATCGAAGGCTTCTACAATTGTGTGCGGATGCATACGTCGATCCAATATCGCTCCCCGGTCGAGGCCGAATCCGGCCTGATGGCGGCATAGCGTGGTGTACGTCATTCGAGGCAGGGTCAGTATTCACCAGCGTCAAAGACCTGGACAAGAAACTCATGCGATACGTCCGTCAGTACCACAAGAATGCCGCACCACTGCAGCGGAAATATGCCGACCACGTCGCCGCTGCGGACTAGGCGCCGGCTGACAGCGAGCACGCCGTACCGCCTTCGTGAGAACTGTCTCAGCAGCGATCGCTGTTCTTGCCAATCGCAGGGCAGCGGGATCATCCGAATCAGGCGGTTGGCCGCGATCGCCGCCGCTATGCACCCCACGCACGACGCGCTGGGCGATGTCCGGGCGAGCAGCCCTAAGTACATCCCGCGTTACGTAACCGGCGAATTCATGCCTTTCCGCTTCTGGATTCAGGGGTAATCAAGTGAGATCGACCATCATTCACCCTCATCCCGTAAATCGAACTCCACGATTAGGGTCGTGATAGTGCCATCTTGCGCGCGCTCCACGTAGACCGGATACTCCCCATCCCCTGCCCCGGAAGGCACACAGAGGCCAATGCCATTTCCGAGTGGCTGACAAATCTCGCCCTCGATCTTGTCGGAGAACGCCGACCAGTCCGACATCTCGTCTCCGATATGGCGCGGGTCGCCAAGCCATACGCGCCCTGAGTCCACGAAAATGGTTCCGACCTTCTTTACTCGCATGTCTCCGACCTGTTCACTCGTGCGTGAGAAAGCCGGATGCAGCTACATTCGACCGCTTTAGCCAGAATCATCTGCCGCAGCTGCAGAGAGGCGTGTCTGTGAGGGAGCATCGCGTTGACCATATCATTCCGATCTGGAGAAAACTCGTGTCTGGACGGCATATGCATGAAAACCTTAAAATTGTTCCCGCGGTTATGAACTTGAGTGACGGAGAAAAGTATCCTGCCCTAAGCTGTCTGCCACCTTTCTGGCAACGCTGTATTTAGTGGACTGAACGTGCTGTAAGTTTGTTGAGCCGACTTAGCTCAGCTGGTAGAGCAGCCGATTCGTAATCGGCAGGTCGCGTGTTCGAGTCACGCAGTCGGCACCAAGAATCAAGCACTTGAGCCCTTGCCATCCGATTCCGAATAGTCCGCATTGGTGTGCCATCCGATTGCGTAAGTTTCAGGCGTTCCCCACCTTCATCACGGCAATCTTCTCGAGTCATGGTGCGCCGGTCGATCCCGAAGGGAATGGCCTTGAGAGCTTCCCGGATGGAACTCACGATCGGGATCAGCGCACGCTCTCCGTTCTTCGTCTTCGGCAACAGGATGTGGTCGCCCTTGATCTGCTCCCGGGTCGTAACCGTCCGGGCAACACATCTTGCCCGAACGCGCGGGATCAGCTTGGAACCAGCACTGCGGTCCAATTGTGCGGCAGCAATTCGCTGATGCGGCTCGCGGGTTGAGTTGGCAGTCGGTCGAGCACGTCCTTGAGGTAGCTATACGGATCGTGACCGTTGAGCCGAGCGGATTGGATCAGGCTCATGACCGCCGCTGCACGCTTGCCCGCGCGCAGCGATCCGGCAAACAGCCAGTTCGAGCGCCCGAGCGCGATCGGACGGATCCGATTCTCGATCCAATTGTTGTCGATCGGTCAATCGGTACGAAGAAGCGGGGTTGGACGGGCTGCTTGACCGGCGCATGGCTCAGGTATCGGGGCGGCGCGCCCCGGTCGACGAGGTGCTGGGGGTGGTGGAGTTGTATCGGGGTCGGTACGCAGGCTGGAACGTGCGCCACTTTCACGGTTGGTACCTTCGTGCCCACGGCGGCACGCGCAGCTACAGCTGGGTGAAGAACACGCTGCAGGCAGCCGGGGCGGTGCAGCGGTCCGCGGCGCAGGGCAAGCACCGCAAGCGCCGGGAACGGGCGCCGATGCGAGGCATGATGTTGCACCAGGATGGCTCGACCCACGAGTGGGTATCGGGGGTGCGCTGGGACCTGATCGTGACGATGGACGATGCCAACAGCGAGCACACCTCGATGTTCTTCGTAGACGAAGAGGGCAGCGCCTCGAGCTTCCACGGCATCGGTCAGACGATTGCCGCCCAAGGCCTGTTTACAATGCTCTACACCGATCGGGCGAGCCACTACTTCCACACCCCCGAGGCGGGCGGCAAGGTGGACAAAGAAGCGCTCACCCAGGTGGGCCGCGCGCTGGCGCAGTTGGGCATCTAGCATCAGGCGGCCTATTCGCCCGAGGCGCGCGGGCGCTCGGAACGGGCGTTTCGCACCCATCAGGCGCGCTTGCCCAGGGAATTGGCGCTGGCGGGCATCCACAGCATCGAGACGGCCAACCGCTACCTGGAGCACGTCTACCGCCCGGCCTACAACGCCGAGTTCGCGGTGGCCGCGGCCGACAGCGCCTACGTGCCCTATATCGGTCCGGCCCTGGCCGACATTCTGTGCGAGCAGTTCGAGCGCACCGTGGGGCGTGATAACTGCGTGAGCTTCGCGGCGCTCACGCTGCAGATTCCCGCCGACCGTCATCGCCACCACTACGTCAAAGCGAAGGTGCGGGTGCATCGCTATGTGGACCGCTCTCTGGCGATCTTTCACGGTCCACGCAAGCTCGCCCACTACGATGCTGCCGGCAGGCTCATGACAGAGCAATCGCAACAGGCCGCCTGAGGGGTCCGCCAGGCGCGCCGCTTGGGAACACAATAGCGGACAATTCATTTGCTACAAAACCGGACAGTTCTATTTGCTCCTAACACATGCACCCGGGCACGGGAGGCTCGGCGCGGAGCGACATCGGTCCGATGGCTCGGCTCGATCAGGGTGACCGGCCACCGACCGATATCGCCTCGTATCGCGGCGACTAAAGGCTCCGCACATGCACGTCCCGCAAGTCAGCCGGGTTGCGGTGTATCGGCTCGGGCGTGACGGTCAGCTTGAGCAGATCCCTGGGCTGCCCGGTACCGGCCGGATCCAGGATCGCCAGATAGGCAGCGACGTGGTCCGCCGTGAACCGGTCCGGGATGCTCGCCGAAAGCCGGGCCAGATAGGTGGGAATCGTCATCTGGTCGGGGGTCATCTCGGTGCGAAACGCACCCGCCCCGTGCGGCAGGAATACGCCGAGCAGGTCGGCGAAGCTCACGTCGGCCTGCTGCGCCATGAATGGCGTGAGCGTGGGCGTCGCGTAGTCTTCGGCTGTGTTCAGGTCGAGTTGCGTCACGCGGTTGTAGACGAGCAGATTGAACGTCGACATCCAGCCCCACTCGTAATGATCCATCTCGTCCAGCTTGCGAATGCCCTGGCTCTTGAGCCAGGCGCGCGAGAGCGGCGCGCGCAGGTACTCTTTGCTGCCGTAGTAGGTGGCGCCGGCGCCGAACATCTGGCGGTGCAGCTCCGTCTTCGCGAACTCCGCCCAGGCTTCGTGGAACGCCGTCCAGGTCCGGGACTGTCTGCCGTCGTGCGTGCTGCCGTGGAGGAAGAGCTGCCACGCCAGCCTGTTTTCGCCGCTGCAGTGCTGATAGGTCCACAGGTGCATGAGCTCGTGCATCGCGGTTTCGAGATCGAAGCTGTCGCGCTGTGAGTTCTGGATGAGGAAAACCACGTCGTTCAACGGATCGGCATAGGCCTGCTCGATGCGATCGCCGACCAGCGGAGACTTGTGCGGGTACTTGATGGCGATCGGTTTCTTCTCGATGAATCCGAGACCGGAGCCGAAGTCGGCGAGCTTGCCGATGAGCTTCTTCGACAGCGCCCAGAGGTCGGCGTGTCTGCGCTGGATGGTCCCACCGAGTTCCTCGTCGCCCGGCGACTGGAAGATAAGGTTGCCGAAATCGACGGTGCCGTTGTCCTGCTTATCCTCGTTCTTCCTGTCCTCGTGGACCGTGATCCAGTCGACGTCGAAGCTCACGCGCGAGATTGCGCCGAGCGCAGCCTCGATCAGATCCTCCTCCAGTTCGGTGACCACTTTCACCAGCGGGCCACCGGGGATGAGGTCGGTCACCAGGTCGCATGCCTTGGACAGCACGCCATCATTCGCCGGATAGATCTTGAGCAGGTCCGGGTCGCGGAACATCACCTGCACCTGGAAGAAGCGCTTGCTCCCGTCCTTTTGCTTGGTGAACTTGAAATAGCCGTCGGCATCGGTCATGTCCTCGCCCCATTCGCCGAAGCCGGTCGGATCCAGCTTGGTTTCCTTGGCGCGTACGCGGACGCGTACGCCTGCCAGGGGCACGACGCCGGCAAGATCGTCCTTCAGGCCGTCGGCGTCGGCCAGTTGCTGAAACTGCGTGCGGACGAGGAGTCGTCCCTTGAGGGTCCAGGTGAATTGCGCCACGGTGTGCTCCTTGAATCGGGATGTCGGGCTGATTCACGAGCACGCGGTGCGGCGTCCCACGTGTCTTGTTCGATGGTCTGCGCCCTGCCACTCGCGGTCGTGAATACTCGTGGTCCTTCTTACGTCGGCTGTGCGTGCGACGCGAAGGACACGGCAACCATTGTGGTGATCGCGCGGGTGGCAGGTAAATCGGCCGGAGCGCCTACGTCGAAGGGTCCCCGACCGCGGGTCGACAGCAGAAGCCCGCGTTGTCGCGGGCGTTGCCGGGGATGTGATCGCTCGGACCGCTACGCTTCGACCTCGGTGGCAGTGGATACGGCAAGGTCCGTTGGAGTCGGTACGCGGAAGCCCTGAACGGCGTCGTCGACCGCGCTGACCTGGACACGGGGCATCCCCGTTCCGACCGGCCCGAAGATCGTCGCGAACGAAACGTCTGCCGCATCCCGCCCGGTGCCGATGCGCAGCAGTCCGGTGACGGGCGAGATCCCGGTGGGATCGAACAGGAACCAGCCGCCGATGTAGACCTCGACATACGCGTGGAAATCCGGCGGGCCGAGATCAGGATCGGCGCCGTAGTCCACGCCGGTGACGAAACGGGCCGGATAGTTGAGTGCCCGGCACAACGCGATCATCGTGTGAGCGAAGTCGCGGCATATGCCTACGCCCTCGCGCAGGGTGTCCACCGCAGAGGTGCGGGGGTTGGACACGCCCACCTGGAAGCGCACGTTCTCGCGCACCCAGTCGCGCACCTCGCACACCTGCGCATAGCCGCGCGGCAGATGGCCGAACATGTCCCATGCGCGCTGCTGGACGAGGTCCGCCTGGCAGTAGCGACTGGGGTGCAGGAACTTGAGCGCAGTGACCGGCAGGGAGGCCGGGCCGTCGGGGACGACGGAGTCCGGATCCACCATGCGGTGGAAGATGTCGACCGCCGCCGAATAACGCGCGACGAGGCTGCCCGGCAGGGCGTCGAACGAAGCGATACGGTTACCCGTGACCGGATCCGTATCCACGGTGACCTCCCGCTCTGGTGACAGGCGGAACGACTCTTCCGCGACGCTCTGGTGAGGCGTCTGCGCGGCATGGACGTTCAGCAGAAACTCCGCTGGTCCCGCAACTTCGTACTGCAGTTCGACGCTGTAGGCGAGGCGGACGCGGCTGTCCGCGATTTCCTGGGGATTGAAGCGCATGGCGATGGCTGTTCCGTCGTTGTCCGTGGATGTCGAGGCGTACTTTGCCTGTCTCGTACCGTCGCCGCGATCGGTGAAAGCCTGATTGCGGCGTCCGGGTTCGTCCTACGCGCAACCCGGCCGGATGGTCCGGCTTCTGCTTCTGCGCGCGGCGTCTTCGGCACCGCACCATTGCCGCTACGGCGATCGAGTCGCGGGCTGGCTGGAGCACCTCTCATTTGCAGGCTGGAAGCACCAAAGTGACGCACAGGACCCGTTCCCCCGATCTAACCCTTCTCCTCACTGGAATACTGCTTTGCCTCACGCGTCCCGTCCTCGCGGACGACGGCGCTTGCGTGCCCGACGCGCGACTCCTCACCGCCGAACAGTTCCTAGAACAGGTGCGCAACGCGCGCGAGTATCTGGAGGTGCTCGATACGCCGGTGATGGAGCGGAAGACGAGCGACCTGGGGCGCGAGGTCAGGGTGCGCGAACGCGTCCCCGGGAAGAAGGGCAAGTTCGTCGAGCGCACGGTCGTGCGCAACGAGAAGGTCGTCGAGTTGTCCCGCCGCATCACGATCGCCGCCTACGACGAATGCGACGGCACGTTGCACACCGTTGCCGTGCGGGTGCCGCATCCGCTCCCGGCATACCGGCCGCTGTGGCGCGACATGCCCAACTTTGTCTTTACCCGCCTCACGCCGGGTTACGAGGTGGCTCACGAAGGCGGCGTCGGCATCGCGCGCCTCAAGTTCTCGGTGAAGAAGGACGGACGACCGCTCACCGTTCTCGCCATGAAGCATCCCCGCATTCCCTCGAAGTACTGGCGCAGCCGCGATCCGCGCGTGCTCGGCGAAGTGCAGCCCGTGGTCTACTCGGCCTATCAGCGGCAGTATCACGGACGTGCGTTCACCGACGCGCTCGTCCTCGCGGGGGTGCGCCGGTGGATCGGCGATGTCCGCAGCGCGCTCGGCACCCTGCAGGCTACGGGGGCGCGCTCGTTCGCGTTCCCCAATGAATTGCTGTCTCAGGTGTGGCCGCCGGAAGTGCTGCTGATGCTGGGGACGATCGAGCAGTCGGACGACGCCGAGTTCCGGGAAGACCCCAAGCGCACGGCCGAGGCGGTCGCCATCGAGTACGCGATCAATTCCGCACCGTTCTACTTCTCGAATTCCTCCGCGGATGCGATCGGCCCGTACCAGTTCACCGACAACTGGAAGGGCGATCGGCCGGGCACTTATTCCATGCTGGTGCGCAAGTGCACTGACGCCAGGCTCGATCCCTCGTTCCAGAGCGGTGGTCGCGACCTTCGCAACAGCATGCGCGCGGCGATCTGCCTGCTCGACGTGGAACTCGCGCGCATGCCGGACGATGCCCTGCGCCTGTTCCGCGACGACTATGACGTGGGAGTCGCCTATCCCGTGGCAGCCTACAACGCCGGCAGCGGCCAGGCGATCAAGCTGTACAACGAAGTGCCGCCGGAGGCGCTGCCGGATGCGGCACGCGCACTGGAGTTGCCGGTGCAGGCCTTCCAGTACCGCAAGGCGATCGCGCGCGGGAAGAAGCGCGCGCTCGTCCGGGCGGTGATCGTGAACAACGAAACCCGCTACTACCTGGTGAAGATGTTCACCACGTGGGACATCATCGAGGATTGGATGACGCGCGCTGCCGACGGGGATTCCACCACCACCACGCGCGTCTCCGCCGGCCAGCCGCTGCAGGATGCGCCAGTGCGTGCGGCAGAAGCGTCGGTGCGCCTGCAGATTCCCTAGATCGATCGTCCCAGACGCGGTACGCGCGCGCATTGATGCCGATGATCTCGCGCGCGGGCGCTTGATCCGACGCTCTAATCGGAGCGACCACCGGCCGCGGCGGCGGCAGGCAGCGCTGCAGATCGACGTTCCAGGACCTGGAAGAGCAGCATCCCGGCCAGCATCGCGCCGAGGAATATCCAGCCCTTCGCGGCACCGGCGCCGATGAGCACCAGCGCCGGACCGGGACAGATTCCGGCCAGGCCCCACCCCACGCCGAACAGCGCGCTGCCGCCGATCAGCCGAAGGTCGATCCGGCGGGCCGTGGGCAGCTGCATCGGAGATCCGGACAAGGATCTCGTTCTCCCCCTGGCGATGGCAAAGGCCAATGCGCCCACTGCAATCGCACCGACCATGACCAGCGCCAGCGACGGGTCCCAGTCGCCGGCGAGATCGAGGAAGCCCAGCACCTTCGCCGGATTCGCCATGCCGGCGACGACCAGCCCAAGCCCGAAGATCGATCCCGAGAGCAGCGCACCCAGAATATTCACCGGCTCACCCCGCGAGGACATGGCGTACGAGATAAACCGTTGCGAAACCGGTCGCCATGAAGGTGAGCGTCGCGAGCAGCGAGCGCGGCGACAATCGGGACACACCGCAGACCGCATGGCCGCTGGTGCAGCCGGAGCCGTAGCGGGTGCCCACGCCGACCAGCAGACCTGCCAGCACCAGCGTCGGCCATTCCGCGTCGATGCGGATATCCGGCAGCGCGGCGAATAGCCGATAGAGGATGGGGGCGGCGATCAGCCCGGCGACGAAGGCGGCACGCCAGGCCGTGTCCTGTCGCTTGGGCTGCAGCAAACCGCCGAGGATGCCGCTCACGCCGGCAATGCGGCCGTTGACGAGCACGAGCGTTGCAGCCGCGAGCCCGATGAGCACGCCGCCGATGAGCGCCGACAGCGCCGTGAAATGAGTCCAGTCGATAGTCATGTCGCAAGCCGGTGATGAGGCAGAGCACAGCATCGACCGCGTGGCTTCGTGCCGTCAAGACCCAGCAACCCCTGACGCTAGGCGTCCGGCTGGTTGCCCAACGGGGTCTTCCGGTATTCGCGACACAGATCGCTGTCCCGCGATTGCCAGTCTTCCGTCAGGCCGCCGCGTAGCGCGAGGCGTCCGAGCCAGCCTTCGGAGCAGGCATACCGACGCATCGTGCTCTGCGCCGGTGCGGAGAGAACCCAGCCCAGCGGAGGGTCCGCGACCCGGGCATCGTTGTCGCGACGGCAGGCGGACTCGGCGATCGACAACGCGACGATGCTCGGCTTACTGGAACACTCGGCAGCGCCAAACGCGGCGCCGCACGAGGGGTACACCGCTGCGTTCGCCTGCCGAACGAGTTCGCCGAGCTCGTCTTTCGCCAGGCTGGCGCGGGCGACGCGGGCGTTCAGGAAGGTCGCGAGCGGTGCGATCAACTGTTGTTCGGTGCGATTCGACGCGCGGCTCGCGCCCCGCTCGCCAGGTTCGACCGGCCGGCCGTCGCAGGCGAGCGTCGTCGAGATCGGCCCCGCGGCCGGCGTGCGTAGTGGATCGTCCAGTCCGCGGTAGACCGGTGCCCTGGGTTCGTTCTCGATCAGCAGCACGCGCAGATCGAGGTGTTCCGCGCAGGTGTGCTCCCCACAGCGGGCGCGTGCAGCCGCGGCGGTGAATGCCGCGAGAAGCTCGCGCAGGCTCGCCGCGCCCGAGTTGTCGAAATAGCCACCGTCGACGAGTTGGCGATGTACCTCGCGGATGGCGCCGGTGCTGCCGCATTCCCGCGTCACGAGCTGACCTGCGGGGCTCACGTAGCTGAAACGGGCAGACATGTGGGCGGCGCTGACGAGAGACAGATCGCCGGTCAGCCGTGCGTCATTCCCAGCAGTGTCGGAGCATGGGGGACGGACCTCGGGGTAGGGCAGTTGCAGCACGCCGGCGTCCCGCACCTTGGATTCGATGACCGGAAGATCGGTGATGAGGACGCGCTTGCCCGTGCGCACCTCGGTCGAGTTGAGAATGAGCGACGGCAGCGAGAGGCACTCCGCGTCTTCGGCCCACAAAGCGCTCAGCGGCCGCTCGAAGCGGCGCGAGCCGTTGAATTGCGCACGGAAGGCGTCCGTCAGGGAGCGCTCGAAATGCCAGGCGCGGTCGTGGCCGAACCACAGCCATGGCGTCACCACGCTGAAGGTGTCACCGAAGAGCAGGCCGCCGCTGACCGGCGCGAGGTGATCGCGTTCGAGCATCTGCAACAGTCGGTCACGATCGGCCGCGGTGAAGTCGATCCTTCTGGGGTTGCATCCCGGATCGCGCGCACGCGCCTCGGCAAGGGCGGCGACAAACGCCGCGGCGCCAACGCTGCCGCCGGACACGCCGCTCACCGCAAAGACCTGATCGGTCCAGGCCCCGGCAGTGGCCACGTGAAGGCGAGCGAGCACGAGAGCGGTCCAGTACGCGGCGCGGATGCCACCGCCTTCGGTCGCGACGAAATAGACGGGGTAGCGCTCGCGTGCGCCGATATCGCGTTTCGCGAGCCATGCCTGGACGTAGGCGTCGAAGTCCCTGCGCCGGTCGACCACGGTCTGAATTGCGGCGGCATCGGCCACCTCAGGCTGCACCAGGGCAACTCGGTGCGGATCTTCGCGCAGCGGGAACATCTGCATGGCGAGGAGGATTACCACCGAGAGAAGCACGGGCAGGGGGCGCGAGTTGCGGACGAGCCAGATGGCACCCGTCAGCAGCAGGGTCCAGAAGCCGAGCGCCAGCAGGATCGTGCCGGCAGCGCCCAGCAGGCCGGGCCGGAACGAGACGATCGCGGCACCGAGGAAGCCGAGGGCGAGCAGTACCAGGTACCAGCGCTGCGGATGGAAAAGGATCCGCAGCCTCGTCTCGCTCAGACGCTCTGCCCAGCCGCCAGGACCGAAGACCACAATACTGAGCAGCAGCGCGGCGACGAATACGAGCAGAGACTTGAGCGCAACCTGGAGGTACCAGGCGATGCCGATACCGACTCCGGCCAGCAGGATCAGCAGAAGATTCACTACGCCCTGTGCCTGCGGATGCTGCAGCGCTTCGGCGATGTCTTCCAACACGCCGAAGGCGTGCTTGGCCGGCGGGACATTGCCGAAGAGCACGATGTTTCCCAAGAGCACCAGCGCAATCCCGCCGAGCATCGCACGCGCGACAGACGCGCTGACGAGCGCCATCCACGTCGGCACCAGTGCGAGCACCGTACACACGAGCACCACAGTGTTCTGCAGCAGGCGGCGGAAGCGCACGCGTTCCGGGTCATCCGCGAGACGTGCCACCTCGCCATCGGTTTCGACACGCACCGCGATCCAGGCCGCGAGCCCGCAGGCGAAGCCCAAGTATGCCGCCAACAGGACGAAGGCCCACTGCTGAACTGCGTCGATCGGCTCGCGCAGGCCGACGAGCAGGTCCCCCCCTTGATCGGTGCCGAGCATGACGAAATTGAGGAGCGCGAGAACCGCGAGCGGGAAGATCGCGAGCAGCGCGAGACGCAGCGACTCCCCAATGCGCCAGCGCGTCCGGCGGATCCACTCGCCCGGGTCGTTCCAGAAGGATGCGAGCTTCTCCCACGTGCTCT
>JAEUMW010000088.1 GCA_016791345.1 Betaproteobacteria bacterium
TGGTGGTATCAGTTTTATTTCGCGACCGACCGCGGCCAGGCAGGCTACGAGAAATACCGCCACGACTTTTCGAAGCTCATCTGGCATCTCGCCTCGCCGAAATGGGATTTCGACGATGCCACGTTCGACCGCAGCGCAGCCGCCTTCGACAACCCGGATCACGTCGCCATCGTCATCCACAATTACCGCTGGCGGCTCGCACTGGCTGCGGGTGAGCCGAAGTACGACGAGATGGAAAGGCGGCTTGCCACATTCCCGGTAATCACCGTGCCGACCATTACTCTTGAAGGTGATGCGAACGGCGCACCGCACCCGGACCCGAGTGCCTATGCGAAGAAGTTCTCGGGCAAGTATGCACATCGGCTCATCGGGGGCGGCATCGGCCACAATCTGCCGCAGGAAGCACCGCAAGCGTTTGCGCAGGCCGTGGTCGACGTCGACAGCTGGTGAGGATTGCCGTAGGCCCGGGGCCTGCAGCACAGATTGAGGAGGCGAGCACCATGTCCGAACGCTTCGACGCAATCGTGATCGGTACCGGCCAGGCAGGTCCGGCTCTGTGCGCAAGAATGAATCAGGAGGGTCTTCGAACGGCGGTGGTGGAGCGGAAGCTCGTGGGTGGCACTTGCGTCAACGTCGGCTGCATCCCGACCAAGACGCTGGTCGCGAGCGCGCGGGCGGCGCACACGGCGCGGCGTGGCTCCGAATACGGCTTTACGGCCGGCGACATCCACGTCGACATGCGCGCGGTCAAGGCGCGCAAGGACGCGGTGGTACGCCAGTCGTCGGAAGGTGTCACCGGCTGGATCGGCGGGATGAAGAACGTCACCCTCGTGCGCGGGCACGCCCGGTTCAGCGGTCCGCGCACCGTCATGGTGGATGGCCGCACGCTCGAGGCGGATCGCATCTTCATCAACGTGGGCGCCAGGCCCTTCGTGCCCGACATGCCCGGTGTGCAGGAGATTCCCTTCCTCACCAGTTCGACGATGCTGGCGCTGGACTTCCTGCCCGAGCACCTCGTGATCGTCGGCGGGAGCTACATCGGTCTCGAATTCGCGCAGATGTACCGCCGTTTCGGCGCGAACGTGACCGTCGTCGAGCGGGCGCCGCGCTTGATCGCGCGCGAGGACGACGACATTTCCGACGAGATCCGTGTCATCCTTGAGCGCGAAGGCATCGAGATCCGCACCGGCGCCGAGTGCATGGCCTTGTCCAGGAACGGTGATCGGGTCGCGGTCACGCTCGAATGCAAAGACGGAGCGCCGCTCGCTGTCGGCAGCCACGTCCTGCTGGCGGTCGGGCGGGTGCCGAATACTCACGACCTTGGCCTCGACCAAGCGGGCGTCGAGACCGACGCGCGCGGCTACATCAACGTGGACGACGAATGCCGCACCAGCGCTCCAGGCGTCTGGGCGCTTGGCGACGCGAACGGCCAGGGTGGTTTCACGCACACTTCCTACAACGACTACGAGATCGTCGCCGCGAACCTTTTCGATGGCGACCGGCGGCGGATCTCGGACCGCATCCAGGCTTACGCGCTATTCATCGATCCGCCGCTGGGGCGAGCCGGCATGACAGAGAAGGAGGCGCGCACGAGCGGCCGCCATGTGCTCGCGGCGAAGATGCCCATGACGCGCGTCGGCCGCGCGCACGAGGCAGGCGAGACGCAGGGGTTCATGAAAGTGGTGGTAGACGCGGACTCGAAGGAGTTGCTGGGTGCGTCGCTGCTCGGTCTCAACGGCGACGAGATCGTGCATTCACTGCTCGATGTGATGTATGCCAAGGCCCCATACACTGCGATCCAGCGTGCGATGCACATCCACCCGACGGTCACCGAGCTCATCCCGACGCTGCTTGGCGACTTGCGGCCCCTCGTCTGATACGTCCCCGACGGGGAGCCTGCGGCCCACAAGCTCGCGGGTCATTGGTGAGCGCGAACGCTGGCGCTTCGCTGGACACCAGCCTTCTGTCTGGCGGCTTTCACGAGAACGTGTACTTCCTTCAAGTACTCCAGCGCCTCTGCGCGCGTTCGCAGGGCGTCGACGCGAGCTATGATCGTGGCGTGCTCAAACGGCGGTGTGACCTCGAGATGCTGGGCAAGGCCCGACGCAAGGGTCGCTGCAATCCTGCCCGTCGGATCGTCATCAATGGCCCTGTCCGGCTCTTTGGCCGTCTTCGCTTCGAATGGGACCTCGACGACCCGGGCGAGCGCCGCACCCATTGGATCCGGCAGCGTCATCGGAGCGTCGGACCGAGGCTCATCGAGCGTGGCCAAGGGCTTCAGGTCCGAGGTAAACGACGATCGCGCCGTGAGCTCCTTGAGGCCGAAGAGTCTTATCACCGTGGCTACGATCGTCGAGTGCTCGTAGGTGCGATGGTCGATCATGTTCCTCGGAATGCGCGGCGAGATGACGATAGCCGGGACTCGCGGACCGAGCTGATCGAACGTGAACCCGAACTTTCGTCCGGTGGAGCCGGTGCGCCGCGCCGACGGGGGAGCGACGTGATCGTAGAAGCCGCCGTGCTCGTCATAGGTGATGATGAGCATACTGTCGTTCCAGATCGGCGAGGCGCGCAGAGCTTCATACGTCCTCTTGATGATCATCTCGCCCGACTTGACGCTGCCGAGAGGGTGCTG
>JAEUMW010000089.1 GCA_016791345.1 Betaproteobacteria bacterium
GAGGTCCGCGCTCACTTCGAGGATGGCGTAGCGCTCGGGCAATGCGTCGAGCGCCCGCAAGGCGCGCAGCAGGTCGGCCGCCAAGCGACCGCTGCCCGCTCCCAGTTCGAGAATCGAGCCGCCGGTCGCAGTGACGATCTGTGCGGCCTGCCGGGCGAGCGTGTCCGCGAAGAGCGGCGAAATCTCCGGCGCCGTGACGAAGTCACCCGCCGTGCCGAACTTGGCCGCACCGGCCGCGTAATAGCCAAGCCCGGGCGCGTAGAGCGCAAGTTCCATGTAGCGCGCGAAGGAGATCCAGCCGCCTGCCGCGTCGATTTCGTGGCGGATCGCCGCCGTCACGCGCTCGCTGTGGACGCGCGCGGATGCATCCGGCTCGGGCAGGCCAGCGCGCGGTTCCGGCAAGGTGGGCCCCTTTTTCTCGGTTTCGATAGAATTCACGGCATCGCGCCCCTGGCGCACTGACACCACCATGACTCTCTCACTGACCGGCCGTGTCGTCCTCATCACCGGTGGCGCGAAGCGCGTCGGCGCGGCCATCTCGCGCCGCCTGCACGCGGCCGGCGCGGACATCATGATCCATTATCGCTCGTCCGCGGCCGAGTCCGAGACGCTCCAACGTGAACTGGACTCGATCCGCCCGGGCTCGTGCGCCCGCATCCGCGCCGACCTGCTCGATGCGTCCGCGGCGCCGCGGCTGGTCAACGAGACGGTGAGGCGCTTCGGCCAGCTCGACGTGCTCATCAACAACGCGTCGAGCTTCTTCCCCACCGTTGTCGGCGAAATCACCGAGCGCGTATGGGACGATCTCGTCGGCACCAACCTCAGGGCACCGCTCTTCCTGTCGCAGGCGGCCGCGCCCCAGCTGCGCCAGCATTGCGGCGCGATCGTGAACATCGTCGACATCCATGCCGACCGCCCGATGAAGAACCATCTCGTCTACAGCACGGCGAAGGGCGGGCTCGTCGCGCTCACCCGCTCGCTCGCGCGCGAGCTCGGCCCCGAGGTGCGCGTGAACGGCGTGGCGCCCGGCGCCATCATCTGGCCCGAGGACAACGCCTGGTCGAACGCGGAGGAGCGCGCACGCATCGTCGCCCAGACCTCGCTCAAGCGCGTGGGCGATCCGGACGACATCGCGCGCGCGGTGTGCTTCCTGGTTTCCGATGCGCCTTACGTCACCGGCCAGATCCTCGCCGTGGACGGTGGCCGCAGCATCAACCTGTGAGGCCGACGTGAACGCGCCAGCGGTGAAGGTCGAGAGGAAACAGGCGTTCGAGGCCAACAAGCGGGTAAAGCGGCTGCGGCGTCAGGTCGGGCAGGCGATCGCCGACTACGGGATGATCGGCCCGGGCGACCGTGTGATGGTGTGCGTCTCCGGCGGCAAGGACAGCTACGGGCTGCTTGACGTGCTCATGAAACTGCGCAGCCACGCGCCGCTCGACTTCGAGATCGTCGCCGTCAACCTCGATCAGCGCCATCCCGGATATCCCGAACACGTGCTACCGGACTACCTGTCCGCGCTCGGCATCCCGTTCCACATCGTCGTCCAGGACACGCACAGCGTCGTCAAGCGCGTGATTCCCGAGGGCAAGACGATGTGCTCGCTGTGCTCGCGGCTGCGGCGCGGCGTGCTC
>JAEUMW010000090.1 GCA_016791345.1 Betaproteobacteria bacterium
GGAGCGGCCGCCTTGTGCACGCCCTTGCGATAGTCCTTGTAGTATCCCGGCATGAGTTGATTGGCGCCGGCACCACCCTTCGCCAGTGCGCTCTGCAGGCTGCTGCGATGCGGCACCGTGCTTCCCGGATAGAGCGCGACCGTCTGCTCCGTCGGCAGCCACTGGCCGAGCGTGCAGCGCGGAAAGAGGTAATCGAGCGGCGCCGCCTCGACGCCGAGCTCCTTGCGAAACTTCTGGTTGAACGGATCGACCGGGAGGCAACCTCGGAGCCCGAAGAAGACCATCCCGCTGTCGGGCACCTGGTACGCGTAGACCTCGCACAGCCGCCGCAGCACCGCATCGTTGATCTTGAGCATCGCGTCCTCCTGTCGCCGGTGAGTGGAACGATCCGGGACGTCGCCTCAGCCGGATCGCAGACGAGGTAAATAGCACAGTAGAGGGGCGCCAGCCATTCGGCCGAGTGGCGTAGGAAACCCGGCCTGGCCGCCCACGCAACGGTGGCGTTTCGGGACGCCAAGCTACAGCGCTGCGGCTTCAGCGTTGCGGGAATACCGCGATCGTCATGCGCCGTCGGGGGCGGACGCGGTGGGATCCGGGACGCGATGGAGTGCCGGCGGTGTCCAGCGTCCATCCAGTGCCTCGGCCTTGGGCAGGTAGAGACGGAGCAGGGCCGAGAAAGGGCCCTGCGGTGCCGGAAGCCAGTTCACTTCCAGGTCCTGCCCCGGGGATTCGTGCTGCAGCAGCAGCGTGACGCCGCCGTCGCCGTCGCGCCGGAAGCGGTCGACCATCGTCGAGTCGAGCCGGTAGCGGTGGATCGGATTGGCGACGAGCAAGTTGGGCGGCTGCTCATACATCGTCAGCGACCAGAAGGCGTCGACGGGGGGAAGACGATCCGGCTCGAAACGCAGGGTATAGCAATGGGCACCGCTCAGCTTTCGCCCGGCGGCATCGACGTAGTACGCCGGATACATGGCTTCCTCTTTCGAGTTGCCGTAAAGACCGAGGACGACGGCCGCCATGCGGTGAAGGTAGTTGTTCTGCAGATGCTCGCGCGTGCCGAAAAGGTCGCCCGAAGTGAGCCGTCCGGCGTCCACCGTTCTCTTCACCGCGGCAAGATCGGCCCACGCGTCGGCGATACCTTCACGCAGCGCCCTTCTCATGCCGGGCGCGAGCCGACCCGTGTCGATGACGTTGCACGCGCCGACGCCGATGCGTGCAAAGCGGCGCCGCAGATCCGACTCGCTCGGGTGCGTCGGGGCAAACTGCAGCGCGAAGCTCATGACGTTGAAGAAGTCGAGCGAGGAGCGCTGGGCTTCCGGGGAGAGCGGCTGGATGAAGTCGATCAGCGGTCTCGCTCTGGGCGCAGGTTCACCGAGAAATGCGGAGAGCGGCTGCACCAGATAGCGCGCCTGGATCTGCTTCACGTTCTCCAGGTCGGTCGGATGAAAAAGCTGCGTCCGAAACTGCGCCGAAGCGATCTCGGTTTCGCATCGCAGCACCTTGCTGATCCCGTGCGGGACCGCGCCGCGCCACTGCGGACCGGTGACGAGGAAGGCGCCACCGCCGTTGCCGCTCGTGCGCGTGCCGAGGTAGGCGAAGTTGTGCGTGTACAGATCGACGAGCTGCAGGCTCCAGTACCGCCCGCGCTCGATCGGCGGCACTGCGAAGACGATCGGCTCCGCGCGCAGGTCGAGCCCGATCCAGGAATAGGGCGTGTCGGCGTTCGGGCTCTGGACCGTTCTGTCGGCGGGCGTGTAGAGGCGCGCGACATGGGCGAGCTGGTTGTACGGCGCCTTGTATTCCGGATCCTGCCGATCGACGAAGTACGCGTGCTGGACACGGTAGTTGTCGACGAGGGGATAGCCGTAGACATAGGCTTCCCGGGCGATGGTGCGTGCGGCAGTAAGGGTGAGGTCGGGATTGGCGCGCATGGGGATCTACCATGCCGCGTCGACGGCGACGATCACCGCGATCACCCGGACTCTGTTCAGCCGATGAGGCAGCGGTATTGCGGACGAGCCTCTCCCGCGCCCGCCTCGTGCGCAGGTTGCCTTCATCGGACCGCGGCGGGCGTGTGCCGTGCGTCGTCCCGACGCGGGGCGCCGGAACTCGGGGCGCGCGATGGCTGCTTTTGCGTGTACCTGACGAACACCGCAAGGTGCTCGTTGACGGTCCGGCACGCGCACGCATCTTTGCCGAAGCCGGGATGTGAGTCCGACGTGCTCGCGGAATCAGCGGTCTCGAGGTTGGCGAGAACTGCCACCGGCTTCGCAGCGGGCGTCGTCAAAGCGCCGATCGGCATTGCCGCAGGGCCGAGGGCGGGCGCAGGTTCGTGGGCGAACAGCGAACCTGCCAGGAGGCTGCCGAGGGTGAGCACGACCGCCTTCGTCCCACGGACTGTCGTCCTGCGGACGAACCGCTCGGACGTGCGCGACGTGCTCACGCGCGTCCTAGAGCAGGGAACCGACGATGCCGCTCAGCTGGGAGCCGATGGCCTCCTTGACCGGCGCCTGCAGTGCCGGACTGATGCCCGACTTGCCGAGAGCGCTGCCGAAGACGTCCTTGAGCGCCGAAGTCTGGGAAGGATTCAGCTTCTTCGCCCCTGCCGCCACCTGGTCGGCCGAGAACGGCGCCTTGCATCCGCCGCCCAGTGCGGCGCAGAGCTGGTCGTTGAGCTTCGGCGTCGCGGCCGCGCTGTTGACGTTGCCGAGCAGCGACGACAACTCGCCATTGGCCTTCGCACCGCTCAGCAGATTTCCCGAAAGTTTGCTGACGGTGTCCGCACCGCCGAGCTGACCGTAGAGGCTGCCGGCGTTGAGGGCGCCCATGCCCGAGCAACCGGTGACGAGCAGGGTGAGGACACCGACCGCCAGACCGCGAACGAAGGTGTTCATGATTCGCTTCCTCCACGAGTGGTCATTCATGTCACGGCGCGATCGAGCGGCCGCATCGACAGTGTGCCACGCCGGGTGCCTCCCAAACTCGATATGCCAAAGCCGTTTCGTTACTTCGAACTGCTCGTCACCGACTCCATCACGCGATCGAGGTTGAAGCTGCCGGGCTTCTGCCGCGGCGGAAACTCCTTGAAGCTTTGCAGCCATCGGCCGACATAGGCGCCCGCCGGCGCGATCGCGTACATCCGCTCCATGTACCAGCGCTGGAAGCCCATCGCGTTCTCTTCCTCGGCGCGCTCGAACGGGTCCATGCGCAGGTTGGTGAGCAGCGGCGCGCGCAGCACGGTGAACGGCTCCTGCCAGACGCGCAGGCCGTGCGCCTTCTGCTCGAGGAAGGTGATTTTCAGGTCGTCGTAGCGCAGCGCGGCGACGCTGCCGTCGTCGGTCCAGTAGATGAACTCGTGGCGCGGCCATGCGGCTTCGCCGCGCAGCGCGGGCCCCAGGTCGTAACCGTCGAGGTGGACCTTGTACGAACGGCCGCCGATCGTCGCGCCCTTCTTCAGGTCTTCGGCGACGTTCTTGCCGCCAGCGGCGTTGACCAGCGTCAGCAGCATGTCCTCGTGCGCGGCGATGTCGTTGACGACCGTGCCGGGCTTGATGACGCCGGGCCAGCGGATGACGGTCGGCACGCGGTAGCCGCCTTCCCAGTTGGTGTTCTTCTCGCCGCGGAACATGGTCGTGCCGCCGTCGGGCCAGGTGAAGGTCTCCGCGCCGTTGTCGGTCGAATACATGACGATCGTGTTCTCCTCCAGCCCGAGTTCCTTCAGCTTCGCCAGCAGCTGGCCGACGTGGGCGTCGTGCTCGACCATGCCGTCAGCGTAGATGCCGAGCCCGGTCTTGCCGGCCGATGCCGCCTTGAGATGCGTGAAGATGTGCATCCGCGTCGAGTTCCACCAGATGAAAAAGGGCTTACCGGCCTTCTGCGCGCGCTCCATGAAGTCGAGTGACTTCGCCATCACCTCGTCGTCGATTGTCTCCATCCGCTTCTTCGTGAGCGGCCCGGTGTCCGTGATGCGTCCGTCGGCGAAGCTGTGGATGACGCCGCGCGGGCCGAACTTCTTCTTGAACTCCGGATCTTTCGGGTAGTTCTCGTTCTCCGGCTCCTCCTCGGCGTTTAGGTGATAGAGGTTGCCGAAGAA
>JAEUMW010000091.1 GCA_016791345.1 Betaproteobacteria bacterium
ACCGCAAGCTCCGTCTCCGGCGTGGTTTGGATGAGCGCGCAGTCGTCCCCGACGCCGAGCAGGGTGTGCGGCGTCGGGCGCGTGAAATAGCGCCGGATGAGGTCGAACTCGGAGAGCATGGGCGGGCTCGAATGTGGGGAACCTTCATTCTAGAGGGACAGGCCGATGCCCGGCCACCCACACTTCTCGCGCAAACGCGCATGATCCCGGCGTTCGGCATCCGGTTCGAGTTCACCCTCGGCGCGACCGCCGCGGCGTTCGTCGCCGACGGCCGACAGCGGCCGAGAGAAGCCGCCCTGGAGCGCGGCCGATGATCGCTTCCGTTGTCATCCGGCAGGCCGAAGCCGAGGATGTGGCGGCGATCGCATCGCTCCTGCGGGCGGCGGGTCTGCCCGCCGGCATCGCGACGCGCACGGTGCCGTGGTTTTCCATCGCGCTGGAAGGGGACGAGGCGGTCGGCACCGTCGCCGTCGAGCCCTGCGGCGGCTTCGGTCTGTTGCGATCGCTGGCAGTCCGCGCGGACCGGCGCGGCGCGGGAATCGGGTGCAGCCTCGTCGCCGAATGCGAAGCGCGGGCCGATGCCGCGCGTCTGCGCGGTCTCTATCTGCTGACGACGACCGCACGTCATTTCTTCCGCGCCCGGGGTTACGACGACCTCGAACACTGGGAGCTGCCGGAGGTGATCCGCTACACGGCCGAGTACCGCACCCAAAGTGCGAGAGGTGCGGTCGCGCTGATGAAACGGCTGCGCTGAAGCGCCGCTCGCTTATTCCGCGGGGCGCGCCTTCGCCGCGAAGCGGTCGAGCACGCCGTTCACGTACTTGTGGCCGTCGGTGCCGCCGAACGCCTTCGCGATCTCGATCGCCTCGTTGATGACCACGCGACGCGGTATCTCCGGTCGGTGCACGAGTTCGTAGGCGCCGATCAGGAGCACGGCGTGCTCCACCGGAGAGAGCGCCTGTGGCGCCCGGTCGAGGCAAGGCGCGAGCGCCTCGCGCAACTGAGGCGCCTCGCCGATCGCCCCGCGCAGCAACACCTCGACGTAGTCCTGCTCGGCGGCGCCGTAGCCGTCGCTCTCCGCGAGGTGCGTCAGGATCGCGGCGGCGTCCTGGCCGCCGACGAGCCACTGGTAGAGCCCCTGCAAGGCGAGCTCGCGGGCACGCCGACGGCCGCCGCGGGGCGTCTTGCGATCGCGCGCAAGCTCAGCCTTTTTCATCGATGCGCCGGAGCAGATTCGCCATCTCGACCGCGACCTCGGCGCACTCCGCTCCCTTCACACCCATGCGGGCCAGCGCCTGATCGTCGTCCTCAGTGGTGAGCACGCCGTTGGCGACCGGCAGCCCGCTGTCGAGTTGCACCGTCATGATGCCCTCGGCGGAGCGATCGGAGACCACCTCGAAGTGATACGTCTCGCCGCGGATCACCGCGCCCAGCGCGATCAGTGCGTCGAAGCGTCCGGAGTTGGCGAGCTTCTGCAGCGCGAGCGGGAGTTCCAGCGCGCCGGGCACGGTCACGATCAGCATGGCGTCGCGCGCCACGCCGAGCTTGAGCAGCATCGCCGTGCAACCCGACAAGAGCCCGTCTCCAACTTCCGGGTTGAAACGGGACAGGGCGATGCCGATGCGCAGGCCCGCGCCGTTCAGGTCGCGCTCGATTTCCCGGATCTCGTCGTGTCTCGCCAATTCAGATCTCCTTTGGAATCTCGCGCGCCTCCGGCTGCAGATAGCCCGTCACGTCGAGATCGAATCCGCCCCAGCTCGGCATCTTGCGCGGCACCGCGAGCAGCCGCATGCGGCGGATGCCGAGATCGCGCAGGATCTGCGCGCCGATGCCGTAGTTGCGCAGCGTCTTGCCCTCGTGCCGGCCGACCGCATTCGGCTGCAGCCGCGCGAGCACGTCCGCACCCGATTCGGTGCGATGCAGGAGCACGAGCACGCCACAGGGGGCGCCGGCCACCCGCGCCAGCGCACGGTGCAGAGTCCAGGAATGCCGCCGGCTTTCCAGGTCCAGCAGATCGACCACCGACAGGGGTTCGTGCACCCGCACCACCACTTCCGTCTCGGGCGTGATCGACCCGCGGACGAGCGCAACATGCGTGGCCTCTCCGGTCTTGTCGCGATAGGCGACCAGGTGGAAGCACCCGTGCGGGGTTTCGAGCTCGCGCTCCAGCACGCGCTCGACCAGCGACTCGGTGCGGCCGCGATAATGGATGAGATCGGCGATGCTGCCGATCTTCAGCCGATGCGGGCGGGCGAACTCCACGAGATCCGCCAGACGCGCCATCGATCCATCTTCCTTCAGGATCTCGCAGATCACGGCGGCCGGCGTGAGGCCGGCGAGCCGGGCCAGATCGCAGCCCGCCTCGGTGTGACCGGCGCGCGCCAGCACACCGCCCTTGTGCGCCATCAAGGGGAACACATGCCCCGGCTGCACGATGTCCGCCGGTTGCGCGTGCCTGGCGACCGCAACGCGGATGGTATGCGCCCGGTCGGCCGCGGAAATGCCGGTGGTCACGCCCTCCGCCGCCTCGATCGACACGGTGAAATTGGTGCCGAGCGGAGACCGGTTGGAGACCGCCATCAGCGGCAGGTTCAGCTGCCGGCAGCGCTCCTCGGTGAGCGTGAGGCAGATGAGTCCGCGACCATAACGCGCCATGAAGTTGATGGCTTCCGGCGTAACGAAGTCGGCGGCCAGCACGAGATCGCCTTCGTTTTCGCGCTCTTCCTCGTCGACGAGAACCACCATGCGGCCCTCGCGGATCTCGTCCAGGATCTCCGGAACGCTGGCGAGCGTCATGGCGTCAAGCCCCGCGCCAAGCGGGCGTTGCAGGCCTGCGCGTGCGTCTCGATACGAAGGCGTGTCGCGGAATCGAGTGCAAAAGAGAACATCTAAGATCCGTCGATGACGGCAGGCGCTGTTCGGCCAGCACGGATTGTGGAATGGAAAAGGGCGTTGATTGTAACCCTGCGGCCCGTCGCAGTCGCGCTGGCGCCTGCGGGACAGGAAGAAACGCGGCTCCGGCGGTGAGATCGTCGACCGCTCGCCGCGACGCGCGCTTGCTGCAAAGCACAATTTCTGCGAAACTTGCGCCCTGATTCGCCGGTCTACCGATTTCCTGCAGACAATCGCGAGTCGCTCGCACGCCAAGATACTGTTGCAGCCGCCCCCGGCCAAGCCCACGGGCAATGCCCGAAAGGCAAGGCGATGCAATCGCGGTAATTGTATAGCTTTCAAGCAAGTTATGCACAGTACTTGAAGTTGAATATGAGCATCTGCGCGCGGCTCGCGAAACGCGCGGAGCAAGTAATCTAAGGCATTGTTCCGGGTTGGAGAAAACCCGCGTGCCTCAAAATTGGTCAGCCTCGTGAAGCTCCTGCTCGCTTAAGGTCGAGGCGGAGCCTTTCCACAAGGATATCCACAGCTTCTGTGGATCATCGAAAAGTCAAGCTGGGGCAGTCGTAGCAGTCGACGTTGGGCGTGCTCTCGCAGGTGCTGCGAGGCCTTGCGTCAACAGACGCCCCGTTTCGACGCGCGCGCCTAGAAAACCGCCCGGTGGGCGCGGGTCCGACAGGCCGTCTTCCGATCGTCCTACAGCGCAATCGGAAGATTCCGGATACCGGTCGCAGCAGCCGCGTCTTAACTTATCGTTGCAAACCCGTTCGCATGTCCGGCAGCCGTTCACCGTGCGGACAGGACGGGTGCACGTACCGAGACAGTTCGTTCTTTCACAGGAGATCCAACAATGAGAAACGACACTGCCATCGAGCAACGGCAATTCGAGAAGCCCCTGCTCTCCGGCCTGCTGGCGGTATCGGCGCTTTTTCTGATCACCTGGCAAAGTCAGACCTCCATCGCCAACCACAAGCCGGCCAACGTCAAGGCCGCGTTCTATCAGATGGGCACGGCGTCCTGGTATGGACCGGGATTCCACGGGCGGAAGACCGCCAGCGGGGAAATCTTCAACCAGAACAAGCTGACGGCCGCCCACAAGACCCTGCCGCTCGGAACCCGGGCACAGGTCACCGACGTGGACACCGGAAAG
>JAEUMW010000092.1 GCA_016791345.1 Betaproteobacteria bacterium
CTCTCCGAAATACTGCACGAGGTTGTAGGTGAAGGAATCGTAGTTGTCGATCATCAGCAGCATGGCAATGCTCCTGCCTCAGTCGAGCGGGCTGTCGAGCCCGGACTGCGCCATCTCCGCCGCACGCAGCACCGCGCGCGCCTTGTTCTGCGTCTCCACCCACTCGGAGAGCGGCACCGAGTCGGCGACGATGCCGGCCCCCGCCTGCACGAAGAGCGTGCCGTCGCGAATCACCGCGGTGCGAATGGCGATCGCGAGATCCATGTTGCCGTCGAAGCCGAGATAGCCCACCGCGCCGGCGTAGATGCCGCGCCGGCTCGGTTCGAGCTCGTCGATGATCTCCATCGCCCGCACCTTCGGCGCGCCGCTCACGGTGCCCGCCGGAAAGGTCGCGCGCAGCACCGCGACCGCATCCATCCCCGGCTTGAGCTCTCCTTCGACATTGGACACGATGTGCATGACGTGCGAGTAGCGCTCGACCACCATGTTGTCGGTCACATGCACGCTGCCCACGCTGGCGACGCGACCGACATCGTTGCGGCCGAGGTCCATCAGCATGAGGTGCTCGGCGCGTTCCTTCGCATCGCCGAGGAGATCGCGTTCGAGCGCGAGGTCCTCGTCACGCGTTTTGCCGCGCGGGCGGGTGCCGGCGATGGGCCGCAGCGTGACCATGCCCTCCTCCAGGCGCACGAGAATCTCGGGCGACGCGCCGACGACATGGAAGGCGCCGAAGTCGAAGTGAAACATGTACGGCGACGGATTGAGCGCACGCAGCGCGCGATACAGGGCAAGCGGTGTCGCGGAGTACGGCATCGAGATGCGCTGCGAGAGCACCACCTGCATGATGTCGCCGTCGAAGATGTAGCGCCGTGCGCGCTCGACCGCGGCCATGAACGCCTCCTGCCCGAACTCGGAGCGCGGCGCGATCGGCGCGGCCGGCCGTTCCTCGGGAACGGCGACCGGTTGCCGCAGCCGGCGAATCAGCGCGACAAGGCGCGCCTGCCCCTTGCGATAGGCATCGGCCTGCGCCGGATCGCAATAGACGACGAGGAAGAGCTTCCCCGACAGATTGTCGAACACGGCAAGCTGATCGGAGAGCAGGAGCAGGATGTCGGGCGTGCCGAGCGCATCCGGTTTCGCCGCGGTCGCGAGCCGGCGCTCGATGAAGCGCACGGTCTCGTAACCGAAGCAGCCGACCAGACCGCCGCAGAAACGCGGCAGGCCGGGCATCGGCGGCGCCCGGTAGCGCGCGCGCACCGCCTGCACGAATTCGAGCGGATCCTCTTCGTGGCTTTCTGCGACGAGTGCGCCGTCGCGATATTCGCGGCAGGCGTTTCCGACGACCTCGAAGCGGGTGTCGGCACGCAGACCGATGAATGAATAGCGCCCCCAGCGCTCCCCTCCCTGCACCGATTCGAGCAGGTAGGTGTAGGGCTCGTTGGCCAGCTTGAGATAGACGGAAAGCGGCGTGTCGAGGTCGGAGAATGTCTCGACCACGAGCGGAATGCGGTTACAACCCTGATCGGCGAGACGCCGGAATTCCTGTTCGGTCACGGAGGGCTCCACAGCAACGGAAAACGGGAGACGGGCGCGTCAGGCGCGCACGCCGGGACGAGTGGCGCGGCGGCGCCAGCTCTCCGCCAGCCGCACGGCCGGCTTCCGCGTCTTCTGTCTGCTGTGGAACACGACTAGAACTTCTGGATGAGGGTTACCGCTTCCTTGAGCGAATCAACTATAGCATCGAACCCGAGCGATCGGACATCGCCGCTCGGCACGTAGCCATAGGTCACGCCCAGTGCAGCACAGCCCGCCTCGTGCGCGGCCTTCCGATCGTTGATCGAATCGCCGATCAGGACGACACGCTCCGGGCGCGCCGAGAAGTAGCCGCAGGCGTAGGTGATCGGCATCGGATCGGGCTTCTTTCGCGGCAGCACGTCGCCGCTGACCACGAGATCGAAATAGGGGGCGAGCCCGGTTTCCGCGAGCAGCGGCAGCGTAAAAATCTCCGGCTTGTTGGTGATGCAGCCCAGGGGGAAGCCCTTCGCCCGGAAGGCATCGAGACCCTCGATCACGCCCGGAAAGGGTCGCGTCTCACGCGCCACGCCCTCCCGGTAGTGATGGTTGAAGATGGGCATGGCGTGGTCGAAGAGTGCCGCCTCGGGTTCGCGCTGCCAGTCCCCGGTGAGCACGCGCTTCACCAGCCGTGCCGCGCCATCGCCGATGAAGGCCCGCACTTCCGGTTCGGAAACCTGCGGCCGGCCGAGGTCGGCGAGCATCAGGTTCGCGGCCCGCGCCAGATCGGGCAGCGTGTCGAGCAGCGTGCCGTCCAGGTCGAAGACGATTGCCCGCGCTGCCAGCGGGAACTTGTGCTGCGTGCCGGCCTGTCCCATCAGCAGACCACCAGTTCGACCTTGGACAACTCGGCACGCAGTTCGCCGATCACGCTGTCGTAGCGATGCGGATCGCTCTTGTTTCCGGCGCCAAACACTGCAGAACCGGCCACGAACGTGTCGGCCCCGGCACGCGCGATCTCGGCGATGTTGTCGACCTTGACGCCGCCGTCGATCTCCAGCCGGATGTCGCGGCCCGAGGCATCGATCCGGCTGCGCACCGCACGCAGCTTGCGCAGCGCCTCCGGGATGAACTTCTGTCCGCCGAAGCCGGGGTTCACCGACATGATGAGCACGAGATCGAGCTTGTCGAGCACGTGGTCGAGGTAACTGAGCGGTGTCGCCGGATTGAAGACGAGGCCGGCGTGACAGCCGTGGTCCTTGATCAGGCTGATGGTGCGGTCGATGTGCTCGGAGGCTTCCGGGTGGAAGCTGATCACGTTGGCACCCGCCTTGGCAAAGTCCGGCACGATGCGATCGACCGGCTTCACCATGAGATGCACATCGATCGTTGCTTTCGTCAGCGGGCGGATCGCCTCGCACACGAGCGGGCCGATGGTCAGGTTCGGGACGTAGTGGTTGTCCATCACGTCGAAGTGAATCCAGTCGGCACCGGCGGCGAGAACGTCGGTCACCTCTTCGCCGAGACGGGCGAAGTCGGCGGACAGGATGCTGGGCGCTATGCGGAAGTTGGCCATGGCAGTCTTCCTTGTGGGGATGGCGGATTCTACGGGAACGCGCCGGGGCGTGGCATCAGACTCCGTGATGACAAGCATCAGCCCGGGGCAGCAGCGCCGCAGCCGACCGCTTGCCTTGCCGCGGCTGACGAAATGGTGTGCAATTGCTGCATGTCCGACCACCGCTACAAGATCACGGTTTCCGCGCGCAGCGCTTATGTTGCGGATCAGTCAGACGAGGACAACGGGCGCTATGTCTTTTCCTACACGATCACCATCACGAATACCGGCAGCGTGCCGGCGCAGCTCGTGAGCCGGCACTGGGTGATCACCGATGCCGACAACGGCGTCCAGGAAGTGCGCGGGCTCGGCGTGGTCGGCGAGCAGCCGTTCCTGCGGCCGAGCGAAAGCTTCGAATACACGAGCGGCGCCGCCATCTCAACTCCGGTCGGCACCATGCGCGGCAGCTATCAGATGGTGGCCGAGGATGGCATCCGCTTCGATGCGCCGATCCCGGAATTCACGCTGAGCGTACCCCGGATCCTGCACTGATCAGCGCGCCGCGAGGCGGGCGCCCGGCGTTTCCTCTGCGCATGTCTCTGCAGACCCGCTGCACGCTGATCGCCCCGCTCTACGACGCGGTGGTGGGATCACCGCTGACACGGGCGCGCCGCGCAAGCCACGCCGCGCTGCCGACCACGGCGTCCGGCACCGTGTTGCCGAGCGGCGTCGGTGCCGGCCTCGACCTGCCCTCCTTCCCGACCCTGCGCCACCGCTATTTCTTCTTGGGCCAAGTCCACCAGACGATGAAGAGCAAGACTCCCACGGCAAGCAACGCTTCGAGCAGCAGCACCCACAGGGATCGATCGCAGAGTCGGAGTGCGGCGAGGTTAGCACGCAGCGCGGACGGCGTCGCCCGGCGAGTCATCGCGGTGCTGTTCGCCGTGGCCATGCTCGCCGGCTGTGCCACCCGGCCGCCGGCCGTGACACCGCCACAACCCGAACCGGGCGCCGCGCCGCGACTGGTGCCGGACCGCTGGTCCAGTCTTCCGGGCTGGCAGACCGATGCGTTCGCAGACGCCTGGCCGGCATTCCTGAAAAGCTGCAGCGTGCTGAAGCGGCGGGACGGCTGGCAGCAGGCGTGCACACGGGCCGCAGCGGTCGACCCGGCCGCTGGCGGCGAGATTCAGTCGTACTTCGAGCAGCAGTTCACGCCGTGGCGAGTGGTGAATGCCGACGCCACCGAGACCGGGCTCATCACCGGCTACTACGAGCCGCTGATCCGCGGCAGCCGCAAGGCGTCGGCGCAGTACCGCTATCCCGTCTACGGCGTGCCCGACGATCTGCTCACGATCGATCTCGGCGAGCAGTACCCGCAGCTCAAGGGGTTGCGCCTGCGCGGCCGGCTGCAGGGACGCAAGGTGGTGCCCTACTACGACCGCCACGACATCGACGCCGGAGTCGCCCCGCTCGCCGGCCGCGAGATCGCCTGGAGCGACGACGCCGTCGACCTGTTCTTCCTGCAGGTGCAGGGGTCCGGACAGGTTCAACTGGAAAACGGCGAACGCCTGCGCATCGGTTACGCAGACCAGAATGGCCATCCCTATCGGTCCATCGGCAGGTGGCTCGTCGATCGCGGCGAGCTGACCGTCGGACAGGCCTCTCTCGAAGGCATCAAGAGCTGGGCGAAGGCCAATCCGGACAAGCTGCCGGAACTCCTCGACCACAACGCGAGCTACGTGTTCTTCCGCGAGTTGCCGCCGAGTGACGACGGTCCCATCGGCGCCATGGGCCTGCCGCTGACCGCGGGGCGCAGCCTCGCCGTCGACCCACGGACGGTGCCGCTCGGTGCGCCGGTGTTTCTCGCCACGACCTACCCGAATACCGAACAACCGCTCGCCCGCCTGATGCTGGCGCAGGACACGGGGGGCGCCATCAAGGGCGGCGTACGCGCCGATTTCTTCTGGGGTTTCGGCGAGGAAGCCGGCCGGCAGGCCGGGCGCATGCGCCAGCAGGGCCGCCTGTGGGTGTTGCTGCCGAACGGTGTCGCACCACCCGCCCGGTGACGGATCAGAGATTGCCGCTGCCGTCGGCGACGAACGTAAGTTCGACCAGCACCTTGCTCTTCACGATGCGCCCGCCCTTGGTTCCGGGGCGGAAGCGCGCAGCGCGCGCGGCGGCAAGCGCGGGCGACGCCAGATCGCCCCGCGCATCGGCATCGAGAACGGACGCATCGATCACCGTCCCGGTCTCGTCGATCGCGAGCCGCAGCACGATCCGCCCTAGCGCTCCGATGGAAGCCACACGCGGCGCACGGATCGGCTTGAGCGGCCGCGGCAGCTCGTCGAGTTCTCGCGCGCTGTACCAGGTGGGATCGCGCGTAACAGTAACCGCTGCCGGAGTTGCGCTGCTGCGGCTCTTTACCGGACTGGGGCTCGAACCCGGTCGGTGCGCGGTCGCCTTCGGCTGAGGCTGCACCCCGGCCCCGTCGCG
The DNA here is from genome assembly GCA_016791345.1 of Betaproteobacteria bacterium. Classification (NCBI taxonomy): domain Bacteria; kingdom Pseudomonadati; phylum Pseudomonadota; class Betaproteobacteria; species Betaproteobacteria bacterium. The sequence continues at coordinate 5,561 of JAEUMW010000092.1, forward strand.
TGCAGCAGTCGACGTCACCGCGTCGCCGGTGGTTGGAGGTGGCGGGGAGGCCGCGACAGAGGTGCCCGGCATGTCCTCGGTGAGCCGTGCATGCAGAGCAGCCGGGGCGACTCGTCCTTGCCGGGAAGAATCGCTCAGGAGGATGGCGAGAATGCCGTGGAGTATGGCGGAGGCGACCAGCGCCAGCCCGAGGCGGCGAAGACCTGTCGTCGAGCCGGCCGACGCGCAGCGTGTCACGACGACCGGGTGGTGGTGCTGTTACGAGATCAGCAGAGCGACTTGCCTTCCTTCGCGCAGCGCGCATCGGCTTCGTTCATCAGGCGATCGAGCTCTGCCGCGGGCTTGGCGCCCGAGATGCGGGTGCCATCGGCGAGGAACATGGTGGGCGTGGCATTGATGTGCTTCTGCTGGGCGAACGCCGCGATCTTCTCCACCGGGTTCTCGCAGCTCTTCGCCCCGCTCGGCGCGACGTTGTTGAGCATGAGCGCACTCCAGGTCTTCTGGCGGTCGGCGGAACACCAGACCGCTTTCGCCTTCTCGGGCGCGGCCGGATGCAGT
>JAEUMW010000093.1 GCA_016791345.1 Betaproteobacteria bacterium
GCCAACCTGCCCGACTTCAACGGCAATCATCCGGCGCCCAACCCGCAGCCGAGCGATTACCCCGGCCTCAACAACCTGCTGGATTTCGACTATCACCTGGTCGGCACGCCGACGGATGACCTCATCCGCGGCGCGGGCGGAGACGACACGCTATCGGGCGCCGATGGCAACGACACTCTGATGGGACGGCAGGGTTCCGATGTGCTCGACGGCGGCGCCGGGCTTGACACGGCAAGCTATTTCGGTCCGCGCGCAGCCTACGCGATTACCTGGAACAACGGCCCGAGCGTCCTCTCGACCTTCGACGGATTCGACAGCCTGAAGAACATCGAGATCATCCAGTTCGCGGACAAGACCGAGCACATCACCGACCAACCGCTCGATTACATCGCGTCCTACACGGACCTGATCGCGGCACTCGGCGACAATGCCCCGGCAGGCTTCGATCACTATCTCGGCAACGCCTACGCCGAAGGCCGCTCGGTCAGCTTCGACAGCATCGAGTACATCGCCTCCTATACCGATCTCATCATGGCCTTTCACACGCAGGTGGCGGCCAATCCGGACTCGGAGATCGGCGCATCCCACTACATCGCGAGCGGCCATGCCGAGCAGCGCGCGCCGGCGCTCTTCGACGCCGCGCAGTATCTCGCCAACTATGCCGATCTGCAGGCTGCCTACGGCAACGACAGCGAAGCCGCGACGCTTCACTTCATCACGCACGGCTACTTCGAAGAGAGAACGGATCACGCGCCGGCGTGACGCTCACCCCCAAGCGGGGCGGCAGGATTCGCGGTCTCGACAACCGCTCAGTTGAACGGAGCCGCTACCGCCGGCGGCCACCACGGCTCGGCCGATCGCGGGCTTCATGCACCTTCAGCGGCTGGCCGTGAAAGTCTTTCCCATTCAACCCGGAGATGGCAGCGAGCGAGTGATTCTTGCCCGGCATCTCGACGAAAGCGAAACCCCGGCATTTGCCGGTGAACAGTTCGCGCATCACTTCCACGGAGTTCACTTGGCCGAAGGGCTTGAAGAGGTCGGCGAGCTCAACGTCTGTCACCGCTTCTGCGAGATTACCCACAAATATGTTCATTTCGGCTCCCGTTGGGTTCATGAAATCAGTGCAGTATTGCGTGCCCTCGGGCGCGCGCTCAGCGGGTGAACAGTGCCGGCACCCGAGGAACGCGTTCCCCTCGCCCAGGCTCTCGCCGCGGGCTGCGCCGTTCTTCGCGTGCCGCGATGTTGCCATTGGGTTCTCCACCGGAACGACCGGCCGCCACGCGAGACGCCGCATTGTTTCCCGCACGAGGGTTGCCCGAGCGGGGCCCGGAGCCGCGGCGCGGTGAAGCATCGCGGTCACCGAATCCGCGCCCACGAGTCTCGCCCTGCTTATTGCGGTTGCCGGACTGCGCATGGCGTGGTGCGCTACGCACCGCCGACTGCCGCCACACCGTCGGCTCGAATCCTGCCACTACCCTTCGCTCGACGGGTTGCTTCAGCACGCGCTCGATGGCGGCCAGCAGCCCCTGTTCGTCTGAAGACACGAGCGAGACGGCGTCGCCCGTGCTGCCGGCACGGCCAGTGCGGCCGACGCGGTGAACGTAATCTTCGGCGACCTGCGGCAGATCGAAATTCACCACGTGCGGCAGCGCCTGAATGTCGAGCCCGCGCGCCGCGATGTCGGTGGCGACCAGCACGCGTATCTTCCCGCGCTTGAACTCTTCGAGAGCGCGATTGCGCTGCGGCTGGCTGCGGTTGCCGTGAATCGCGTCTGCGTTCAGGCCGCCGCGCGAAAGCTGCTGCGCGAGCCGATCGGCGCCGTGCTTGGTCCTGGTGAAAACGAGGATCTGCTGCCAGTCCCCTGCCTTGATGAGGTGGACGAGCAGCTCGCGCTTGCGGTCCGCGTCGACCGGATGCATGACCTGGGTCACGAGAGCGGCCGCGGTGTTCTGCTTCTCTGCCGCGACCATGACCGGATCGTCGAGGAACGAATCCGCGAGCTGGCGGATCTCGGATGAGAAGGTGGCGGAGAAGAACAGGTTCTGGCGCTTCGCCGGCAGCAGGGAGACGATACGGCGGATGTCGTGAATGAATCCCATGTCGAGCATGCGGTCGGCTTCATCCAGCACCAGCATCTCGACCCGACGCAGATCGACGGAGCGTTGCTGCACGTGATCAAGCAGGCGGCCCGGCGTGGCGACGAGCACGTCGACACCCTGGCGCAGCGCGCGGACCTGATTTCCCATGCCGACACCGCCGCAAACCGTGGCGGTGCGAATGCGCTGATGCCGGCCGTAGACTCGCACGCTGTCCTCGACCTGCGCCGCAAGCTCGCGGGTCGGTGCCAGGATGAGCGCGCGGATCGGATGATGCGCCGGCGATGCGCTCGTGTTTACCCGCGTGGCGAGCCGCTGCAGCAACGGCAGCGTGAAACCGGCGGTCTTGCCGGTGCCGGTCTGCGCGCCCGCCAGAACATCGCGTCCTTCGAGGACGAGCGGGATGCACTTCGACTGGATGGGGGTAGGTTCGGTATAGCCTTGATCCGCGACAGCGCGGAGCAGCTCGGCCGACAGGCCGAGGCTTTGGAACGACGTATTAATGGACTTCTCCTGAGATCGGCCTGCGAAAGGGTCAACCCTTCAGAACCGGTTCAGGCAGATGCGAAAGCTTGATTGAAGAATTCGAGGGGGCTTGAGAACAACCACGAAAAGGCAGTGAGGCGGACCGGATTGCGCATCACGAAAACCTTGAGGCGCACTATACACGGATCTGCCCCCGAAGTCGCGGGCAAGGCTCGCCGCACTCCAGCCTTACCCCACCCAGTGCCGCGCGTTGCGGAACATCCTGAGCCAGGGCCCGTCCGCGTCCCAGTCCTCGGGGTGCCATGTGTTCTGGGCGGTCAGGAACACGCGCTCGGGATGCGGCATGAGAATGGTGAAGCGACCGTCGGCGGTGGTAAGCCCGGTGATGCCCTGCGGCGAGCCGTTCGGATTCAGCGGATAGATTTCGGTCGGTGCGCCGCGGTTGTCGACGAAGCGCAGCGCGACCCGCGCCTGCGACATCCGGTCGGCGCTGGCGAACTCGGCGTAGCCCTCGCCGTGGGCCACCGGGATCGGCAGGCGGCTGCCGGCCATGCCGGTGAAGAAGATCGAAGGCGAGTCCTGCACCTCGACGGTGACGAAGCGCGCTTCGAACTGCTCCGAGCGGTTGCGCACGAAGTGCGGCCACGCTGCGGTGCCGGGGATGATCTCGTGCAGGTTGCTCATCATCTGGCAGCCGTTGCACACGCCGAGCGCGAATGTGTCCTCGCGCGCGAAGAACCCCTCGAACTCGTCGCGGGCGCGCGGGTTGAAGAGGATCGACTTGGCCCAGCCCTCCCCTGCGCCGAGCACGTCGCCGTACGAGAAACCGCCGCACGCCGCGATCCCGACGAAATCCTCCAGCGACAGGCGGGCGGCGATGATGTCGCTCATGTGCACGTCGACCGCGGCAAACCCGGCGCGATCGAATGCCGCTGCCATCTCGACCTGACCGTTCACGCCCTGTTCGCGCAGGATGGCGACGCGCGGCCGCGCGCCGGAAGCGATGTAGAAGGCCGCGACGTTCTCCTGCGGGTCGAACGTGAGGCGCACCTGAATGCCGGGATCCGCCTCGTCGAGGATGCGGTCGTGCTCCTCCTGCGCGCAGACCGGATGATCCCGCAGCCGCTGCATGTGGTAGGTCGTGGCGGACCAGATGCGCTGCAGATCACGGCGCCGCTCCGCCAGGAAGACCTTGCCCGCGAGCCGGATCTCCACCATCCCATCCGCATTGGTCGAGCCGACATCGTGCACCGCCGGTCCCAGCCCGGCCTTGCCGAAAGCCTCGCGCACCGCCGGCACATCGCTCGCGCGCACCTGGACGAGGGCGCCCAGTTCTTCGGCGAAGAGCGCGGCGATCGCCTCCTTGCGCGAGCGCGCGATGGATTCCAGATCGATCGTCGCACCGCAGTGTCCGGCGAACGCCATCTCGCAGAGCGTGACGAACAGTCCGCCGTCGGAGCGATCATGGTAGGCGAGGAGGCGCCCGCCGCGGTGCAACTGCTGGATCACCGCGAAGAACGCACGCAGCGCGTCGGGTCCGTCGACATCGGGTGCGGCCTCCCCCACCTGCCGGTGGACCTGCGCGAGCGCCGATCCGCCGAGACGGTTGCGGCCGCAGCCGAGGTCGATCAGCAGCAGCCGCGTCGCACCCTGATCGAGGCGCAGACGAGGCGTGAGCGTGGAGCGCGCGTCTTCGACCGGCGCGAACGCGGAGACCACCAGCGACAGCGGCGCCGTCACGGCCTTCTCGACGTCGCCGTCGCGCCATGCCGTGCGCATCGACATCGAATCCTTGCCGACCGGGATGCTGAGGCCGAGCTTCGGACACAGGTCGAGCGCGACCGCGGCGACGGTATCGAAGAGCACCGCGTCTTCGCCGTGGTGGCCGGCCGCCGCCATCCAGTTGGCCGAGAGCTTCACGTCGCCGATGTCGCGAATGGCCGCTGCCGCGATGTTGGTGATCGCCTCGCCCACCGCCATGCGCCCGGAAGCAGGCGCATCGACGAGGGCGAGCGGTGCGCGCTCGCCGATCGCCATCGCCTCGCCGCGGTGGGTGCGGTAGCCGATGAGGGTGACCGCGACATCCGCCACCGGCACCTGCCACGGCCCGACCATCTGGTCGCGCGCCGTAAGGCCGCCCACCGTGCGATCGCCGATGCTGATGAGGAACGTCTTGTCGGCGACACCGGGCAGTCGCAGCACGCGGTGCGCGGCGTCCTTCACGTTGAGCTCTGCCCAGCGGAAAGGCGGCAGCGGCGCATGCACGCGGCGCACGTCGCGCGTCATCCGCGGCGGCTTTCCCAGCAGCACCTCCAGCGCCATGTCCACCGGCCGGTCGCCGAAGAGCGGGTCGTTCACCAACAGGAGCCCGTCGTCGGTCGCCTCGCCGACCACGGCATGGGGACAGCGCTCTCGCGCGCACAGTGCAGAGAACGCCGCGAGCGATTCGGGCAGGATCGCCAGCACGTAGCGCTCCTGCGCTTCGTTGCACCAGATCTGCACCGGGCTCATCCCCGGTTCCTCCGACGGCACCTTGCGCAGATCGATGCGCGCACCGCGCCCGGCGCCGTGCGCCAGTTCCGGCAGCGCGTTGGAGAGTCCGCCGGCGCCGACGTCGTGAATCGACAGGATCGGATTGGCCTCGCCCAGCGCCCAGCAGCGGTCGATCACCTCCTGTGCGCGGCGCTGGATTTCCGCGTTGCCCCGCTGCACGGAATCGAAGTCGAGATCCTCCTTGTTCGACCCTGCACCCATGCTCGAGGCCGCACCCCCGCCCATGCCGATGAGCAGCCCCGGGCCACCCAGCTGGACCAGCAGCGCACCGGCCGGAATGTCGCACTTGTGCGAATGGATGCCGGCGATGTTGCCGAGCCCGCCCGCGAGCATGATCGGCTTGTGATAGCCGCGCACTTCACCTGCCACTTCCTCCTCGAAGGTGCGGAAATAACCGGCGAGATTCGGTCGACCAAACTCGTTGTTGAACGCCGCGCCGCCCAGGGGTCCGTCGACCATGATCTGCAGCGCCGAAGAAATGCGCTCGGGGCGTCCATAGCCGTGCGCCTCGCTGTCTTCCCACGGCTGGATGAAGCCAGGAATGCGCAGGTTGGAGACGGAGAAGCCGGTGAGCCCGGCCTTCGGCTTGGCACCGCGCCCGGTGGCACCCTCGTCGCGGATCTCGCCGCCCGCCCCCGTAGCGGCACCCGGGAAGGGTGAAATCGCCGTCGGGTGGTTGTGCGTCTCCACCTTCATGAGGACGTGCGTGCGCTCCGCCGTGTAGCCGTAGCGGCCATCACCGCGCGGGTAGAAGCGCTCGATGGTCGGTCCTTCCATCACCGCGGCATTGTCGGCGTAGGCCACCACCGTGCCTTCCGGATGCAGGCGGTGCGTCTCGCGGATCATGCCGAAGAGCGAGGTCGTCTGCGGCACGCCGTCGATGACCCAGTCGGCATTGAAGATCTTGTGCCGGCAGTGCTCGGAGTTCGCCTGCGCGAACATCATGAGCTCCGCATCGGACGGGTTGCGCCCGATCCTGGCGAAGTTCTCGAGCAGATACTCGATCTCGTCGGCGGAGAGCGCGAGCCCCATCTCCTGATTGGCGCGCAGCAGCGCCGCGCGACCGCCCCCCAGCACGTCGACCGTCGCCAGCGGCGCCGGCGTGACTTCCTGAAAGAGCCGCGCCGCGTCCTCGAAGCGGTCGAGCACCGTCTCGGTCATGCGGTCGTAGAGAAAGGGGGCGATGGCGCCACGCTGCGCGGCATCGAGCGGCTGCGCAGCATCAGTCACGATCGTGTAGGCGACGCCGCGCTCGATGCGCCGGACGGCGTCCAGACCGCAGTGGCGGGCGATGTCGGTCGCCTTCGACGACCACGGCGAGAGCGTGCCGAGCCGCGGCACGACGAGGAGCAGATCCCCCTCGTG
>JAEUMW010000094.1 GCA_016791345.1 Betaproteobacteria bacterium
TTCACGAAGATGGAGGGGCTCGGCAACGACTTCGTCGTGATCGACGCGACGGCGCAGCCGATCGAGCTATCGCGTGCCCAGCTGCGGTTGCTCGCCGATCGCCACTTCGGCGTCGGTTGCGATCAGATCCTGCAGGTGGAAGCGCCGCGCCGCGCCGATACGGATTTCTACTATCGCATCTTCAATGCCGATGGCGGCGAAGTCGGGCAGTGCGGCAACGGTGCCCGCTGTTTCGTGCGGTTCGTGCGCGACAAGGGACTGACCGCAAAGCGCGAGATCCGCGTCGAGACGCAGCAGGGCGTGATCGTGCCGCGGATCGAGGACGACGGACAGGTCACGGTCGACATGGGCGCTCCGATATTCGAGCCCGCGCGCATTCCGTTCCGGGCCGCGACGCAGGCGCTCACCTACCGGATCCCGCTGCCTCAACGGGAAGTGGAAGCGAGCGTGCTCTCCATGGGCAATCCGCATGCGGTCGAGGTGGTGACGGACGTTGACCGCGCGCCGGTGGCCGTCGATGGTCCCCTTCTCGAACGTCATGCCCTGTTCCCGGAGTGCGTCAATGCCGGCTTCATGCAGGTGGTGAATCGCCACCGCATCCGGCTGCGCGTGTTCGAGCGCGGCGCCGGCGAGACGCTGGCGTGCGGCACCGGTGCCTGCGCGGCCGGGGTGGCAGGCATTTCGCGAGGACTCCTCGACTCGCCGGTGCAGGTGGCAACGCGCGGGGGCGAACTCACCGTCGCGTGGGCGGGTCAGGCGGCGCCGGTCTGGATGACGGGGGCGGCTCGAACGGTGTTCGAGGGCGAGATCGAGCTTGCCGACGATATTTAATCTGTACTCTCAAGTCTAGGTTGTAATTTGCTGTTTTACGGCAAAGATTGCCCTTGTGTGTAGAATTGCTTTCCAACGAACGCAAGAGAGCCTCGAATGAAGTCAGAACAGGTCGCGACGTATCTCCAGCAGCATCCCGAGTTCTTCGAGGAGCAGGCGGACGCGCTCGCCGAAATCTATATTCCGCATCCGCACGGCGGTCGCGCCATCCCGATTTCCGAGCGCCAGATTCTCACGCTGCGCGAGAAGAACCGTGCCCTCGAAGCGAAGCTGAAGGAGCTGATCGAGTTCGGCGAGGAGAACGACGCGATCGGCGAGCGCCTGCATCGTCTGACGCTCGCGCTCATCGGTGCGCGCGATCTGGATGCTGTCCTGCACGACCTCTATTTCAACCTGCGCGAGGATTTCGCCGTGCCGCACGTCGCGCTCCGCCTGTGGCCGGCAATCCCGGATTCGGAGCGCGCGGAGTTCCAGGAAGCCGGCGCCGAAGTGCACATGTTCACCGAGAGCCTGTCCGGGCCGTACTGCGTCGGCCATGCGATGTACGACACGGCGGCGTGGTTCGGCGAGGACGGCGCCCGGCTGCGCTCGTTCGCCTACGTACCGCTCAAGGGCGCCGATGTCATCGGCCTGCTCACGCTGGCGAGCGAGGATTCGCAGCGCTTCTATCCGGAGATGGGCACGCTCTATCTTCGACGCCTCGCAGACATGGTCGTCGCGGCGCTGCATCGAACGCGCACCGCGAGCGAACACGCGCCGGCATGAACGCAGCTGCCGCCGATTCGGGATCAACACCACCGACCGCCGACGAGGCCGCGCGCTATCTCGCAGGCTTCACTTCCTATCTCGATCACGAGCGGCGGCTGAGTCCGCTCACGCGCGTCAACTACCTGCGCGACATCCGTCTGCTGCTCACGCGCACGGGCGATACGTCGCTCGAGTGCTTGCGGCCGCACCACGTGCGACGCTTCGTGGCCGAACTGCACGGCAAGGGTCTGGGGGGCCGCAGCCTCGCGCGCGTGCTGTCTTCCTGGCGTGCGTTCTACCGCTACCTCGCGCGCGATCACGGCTTCGACGTGGACCCCTGCGCCGGCGTGCGCGCGCCCAAGGCGCCGCGCAAGCTGCCGCCGGTGCTCTCGCCCGACGAGGTCCGCCAGCTGCTCGAAGCGCCCGCTTCGACGCCTCTGGAACTGCGCGATCGCGCGATGTTCGAGTTGTTCTATTCGTCCGGCTTGCGCCTGTCCGAACTCGTCGGCCTCGACGTCGCACGGTTGCACTTCGTGCAGGGCACCGTGGAAGTTATCGGCAAGGGGCGCAAGACCCGCGTCGTGCCGGTGGGTTCGGCGGCGCTCGCCGCCATCCGGGCGTGGCTTCCGGCGCGCAGCCGATGGGCGAAGCAGGACACGCGTGCGCTCTTCATCGATCGCGCGGGCACCCCGCTCGCGCAGCGCACCGTGCAGACAAGGCTCCACCGCTGGGGACTCAAGCGTGGCCTTGCCGGCCGCGTGCACCCGCACATGCTGCGCCACTCGTTCGCGTCGCACCTGTTGCAGTCGAGCGGCGACCTGCGTGCCGTGCAGGAGCTGCTCGGGCATTCCAGCATCTCGACGACGCAGGTCTACACCCATCTCGACTTCCAGTATCTGGCGAAGGTCTACGACGCCGCGCACCCGCGCGCCAGGAAAAAGCCCTGACCGCGGCACGGGATGCCGGCGTCGTTCGGCAGCCGGAAGAAGCGCACCAGGCGATGAATTCACGGCACGGGCATAGCGTTTGCTGGAAACCCCTTGCAGTCCGATAACCATGGAGGTTCCAGAAAATGTCGCAAGTGAGAAGTCGCATGTTCAATGAGCGCGGCAGTTCGCGCACCCCGGCGCCCTTCGAGCACAAGCTCGCGCAGGACGCGCAGCAGGCAACGAAGGTTCCGTCCAATCTCGATCTCACCGATCGCAGGCTTGCCGGCGAACGCGACGAGATCGCGGCGAGCGTCGTGCTCGGCTACAACTGATCCGCCTCGATTTCCGCATTCTTCCGCAGCGCCCTTCCGCCGTTCTCGGAGCGACCACGCTCAGGCTTCCGCCGGGTTTCCCGATCGCTCCGGAAC
>JAEUMW010000095.1 GCA_016791345.1 Betaproteobacteria bacterium
GCGCTCGACGGAATTGATGCCGACCGCCTCATCGACGTTGCCGCGGTTGCACGCCGTCTCGCACGGGTGATAGCAGACGCGGCCCATCACGGCCGGCAGCGGATTGTCCTGCGTGAGCGTGCGCCAGGCCTGCTCGTAGTCACCGGATTCGGCGTGAAAGAGCCAGCCCTGGATATTCTCGCCGGCCGGACAGGCGTTGTTGCACGGGGGCAGGCGGTCGAGATAGAGCGGGCGATGGGTACGCCAGCTTCCCGTCTTGTTGGCGAGCGAGGAACCGACGTCGAGGGTGATTGCAAACGGCTTTTCCATGTTTACTTCGCTCCTTCGTCGACGAGGCCGAAACGCCGGATGTTGCGATCGGCAAGGGCCTGGATATGGCCGATGACATCCAGCCGCGGCTGCGGCGAGAAGAGATGCGCGAAGCGCTTCTGCGGCCGAAGATACTCTTCGACGGGGAGTTGCTTGCGAATCTTGGAGACGGCGACGACCTCGCCGTTTTCCGCCTCGATGACGGGGAAGACGCCGGTCTCCTTCGCGAGCCGCGCGATGCGGATGGTGTCGTTGGATGCAGTGCCCCATCCCAGCGGGCACGGCACGAATACATGGATGTACCGCGCGCCGCGAAACTCCATGGCGCGCTTCACCTTGGCTTCGAGATCGCGCAGTTCCGACACGATGGCGGTGGCGACGTAGGGGATCTCGTGCGCCATCGCGATCAGCGGCACGCTCTTGCCCTGGCCGAAGACGTTGCCGGGGGCCTTACCGACGGCCGGCGTGGTCGCGGTGCGGGCGGCTCCCGGCGTGGCGGACGAACGCTGCACGCCGGTATTCATGTAGGCCTCGTTGTCGTAGCAGATGTAGAGCACGTCGTCATTGCGCTCGAACATGCCGGACAGACAGCCGAAGCCGATGTCGGTGGTCCCGCCGTCGCCGCCCTGTGCGATCACCCGCACCTCGGAGCGGCCCTTGACGCGCAGCGCAGCCGCGATGCCGGTGGCGACCGCTGCAGCATTGCCGAAGAGCGAATGGATCCAGGGAATCTGCCAAGAGGTTTCCGGATAGGGCGTGGAGAACACCTCCAGACAGCCGGTCGCGTTGGCGGCGATCAGCTGGTTGTCGGTCGCCGTCATGGCGGCGTCGATGGCGTAGCGCGCACCGAGCGCCTCGCCACAGCCCTGACAGGCGCGGTGGCCGGAGTTGAGCGAATTGGTGCGTCGCATGTCGGCCTGCACCGAGCGCTGCGACGGATCGAGCAGCCGGTTGCCGACCGTATGCGTGCCGGTCTGATAGAACTTGATTGCGGTAACTGACATTTCCTCTCTCCCTTAGCCTACGCGTGCTGCCACGACACCGAGATCGCGCAGCAGATTCTCGGCGATCGGCCCCGAGCGCCGCGTCGCGCGCTCGCGCTCGAGCTGACGGTTGACGGCCTTCCAGTCGAGATCGAGGAAGGTCACCTGTTCGAGCTTGTCGTTGATCCCGTCGAGGAAGAGCTTGCGCAGCGATGCCTGGGTGATGGCGCGCCCGCCGAGCCCGGCGATCACGTCGTAGACCGGCATCGGCAGGTTGCGCAGCGCCATGCGCACATCACGCGAGACGATGCCGCCCAGCCCCACGGCGAAGCACTTCTCCACCACGATGATGCGGCTCACGTGCTGCAGGGCGTCGCGGATCGCAGTCAGCGGGAAGGGCCGGTACGACGTGATGCCGAGCACGCCGATGCGATGACCTTCCTTGCGCAACTCGTCCACCGTGTCCTTGATCGTGCCCAGCACCGAACCCAGGGCGACGACGGCGATCTCGGCGTCCTCCAGGCGATAGCCGTGCACCAGCCCGCCCGACTCGCGACCGAACACCTGCTTGAACTCACTCGCCAGTTGCGGGATCAGTTCGAGCGCCTGCATCTGCTTGGCGTGGGCGAGGTAACGCACCTCCGTGAACGCTTCCGGGCCGACCATCGCGCCGATCGAAACCGGCTCACCCGGATCCAGCACCTGACGTGGCTCGTAAGGCGGCAGGTACGCATCGACCTGCTCGTGCGTCGGGATATCCACCCCCTCGTAGGCGTGGGTCAGGATGAAGCCGTCCATGCACACCATGACCGGCAGCGAGACCGCTTCGGCCAGCCGGAACGCCTGGATGTGCAGATCCGCCGCTTCCTGGTTGTTCTCCGCGAAGAGCTGGATCCAGCCCGAGTCGCGCATCGACATCGAGTCGGTGTGGTCGTTCCAGATGTTGATCGGCGCGCCGATCGCACGGTTGGCGACGGTCATCACGATCGGCAGGCCAAGCCCAGACGCGTTCCAGACGGCCTCGGCCATGAAGAGCAGTCCCTGGCTCGCCGTCGCGGTGTAGGTGCGGGCGCCCGCGGCCGACGAGCCGATGGCGACCGACATTGCGGCGAACTCGGATTCGACGTTGATGAACTCGCAGTTCAGGAGCGTGCCGTCACGCACCATCTCGCTCAAACCCTCGACGATGTGGGTCTGCGGCGAGATCGGATAGGCACAGATCACTTCCGGGCGGCACAGCGAGACGGACGCGGCGACCGCATGAGAGCCTTCACATTGCTTCAGCACGGGCGTACTCCTCTCGTTCCTGCTTCACGAATTCGAAGGCGGCACTCGCCGCCGCGATGTTGCCCTCGGCCACCTTGCCCGAGAACTTCTGCCGGATCGCGGCATGCACCGATTCGAGGGAGACGACGTCGCTGATCGCTGCGAATCCCGCGAGCAGGATCGCGTTCGGCAGCGGGCGTCCGAGATGCTTCATCGCGATCTCGGTCGCCGGCACCGTACAGAGGTGCGAGTGGTGCCAGCCCTTGAAGTAGTCGCCGAGACCGAGATCGTCGAAGCTTTTCTTGGTGTTGATGAGGACGTAACCGTCGCGGACCATGCCACTGAACACATCCACCTGATAGAGCAGGGTGGGGTCCTGGATGATGAGCCCGTCGGGCTGCATGATCGGCTCGCGCAGCCGGATCTCGTGATCGGAGATGCGACAGAACGCCACCACCGGCGCCCCGGTGCGCTCCGAGCCGAAGCTCGGGAACGCCTGCGCGTGCTTGCCTTCCAGGAATGCGGCGATGGACAGCATCTCCGCGCCGGTGACGCAGCCTTGACCGCCGCGACCGTGAATGCGGACCTGAAACATCGGGTGAAGCCTCCCTTGTACGTTGTTGCTCGTGAAACTGCGAACTCACGCGGAGCTGGTCACGACGCGCCCGGTCTTGCTGCCAGGCTGCGGGGGAGTTCGATCGCGTGACCCAGAAACGTAATTTGTAAGAGTGTTGCCGGGATAAGTCAAATCCCGATGCGGCGATGCCGGCTGACGCCGCATCACCGCGGGGCGGACGCCGGCGTCAGTCGATCTTGACCGCGCCGCGGTGAAAGCGCGTGATCACGTTGGGGTCCGGAAAGAGCGACACACGCGCCTTGTCCTTGCTCGCGTAGTCGATCACCGACAGCACGTAGCGCATGCTCTCCAGACGCGCGCGCCGCTTGTTGTTCGCCTTGACGATCATCCACGGGCTGAAGCTCGTGTGGGTACGACTGAACATGACTTCCTTGTACTTGGTGTAGTCATCCCAGAGGTCCTGCGCTTTGCCGTCGAGCGGGCTCAGCTTCCACTGCTTGAGCGGGTTGTTGGCGCGCGAATCAAAGCGGGCGAACTGCACCTCGCGCGAGATCGAGAACCAGAATTTCACCAGCACGATGCCATCCTCGAACAGCATGTGTTCGAACTCCGGCACCTGCTGCATGAAACGGTCATACTGGTCCCGCGTGCAGAAACCGTTCACCGGCTCGACCACCGCGCGGTTGTACCAGCTGCGATCGAAGAACACGATCTCGCCCGCGTTGGGCAGCTGCTTCATGTAGCGCTGGAAGTACCACTGGCCGGTCTCTTCCTCGGTCGGCTTCGGCAGCGCCACCACGCGCATCGCGCGCGGGTTCAGGTGCTCGATGAAGCGGCGGATGGTGCCCCCCTTGCCGGCTGCATCGCGACCCTCAAAGAGAATCGCCACACGCTTGCCGTTCTCCTGGATCCAGCGCTGCAGCTTCACCAGTTCGATCTGCAGCGACTCGAGCTCGTACTCGTACTTGATCGCGGACTGGATCTTGGAGACGTCGACGTGCTTGGCGCGCAGCAGCTGGATGAAGTCGCGCGACGAGTGCAGATCGGAGAGTTCCTCCGGCCGCAGATAGAGCGCCGGCGGACGGTCGTCGGCGAACTGCGGCTGACGCGTGGCTTGCAGGGCTTCCGCAATCTGTTCGACGGTGGCGCCGGCCGGTCCCGCGGGATTCGGCGCCCCGGCGCCTGTCTCACTGCCTGTGGTCGGCACGACGGACAGCTCCACCGATGTGCCGCTGGCGGCCGGCTGGACTCTCTTTCTCATGTTAGTCTCCCCGTAGGTCACGGTCATCCGGGCGATGCGGCTGCGTGCCGATTCGGCATGTCCGACTCCCCGTGTCGGGAACCGCCGCGCTGCCCACGCATTCCCGACTTCGCCCGTTGCACCGAGTTTGCAACTCTACGTCCGAACGCGCCTGCCTGGCAACGCCCGCATCGAAGCTCAACCTCTCGCGCAGTCACCGGCGCGGGCGATCGAGCGTCGCCGCAAGGTGTCGTAGATCGGCTCGCTGCCGGCGAGGGTTGCCACCAGCGCCGCCGCGAAGCATGCCGTGAGCATCGGCGCGAGAAGGGCGGTGGTCGCGGTCATCTCCACCACGAGCACGATGCCGGTGAGCGGTGCGCGAACGACAGCCGTGAAGAAGGCTGCCATGCCGACGACGGCAAAGGCGAGCGGCTGCGGTGCAAGGGCGGGGGCGAGCGTGTGCACGAGATCGCCGCACAGCGCACCGAACGCCGCACCCACGACGAGCAGGGGTGCGAACAATCCGCCCGGCGTTCCCGCTGCGTAACACCACGGGCCGAGGAGCCAGCGCACGACGAAGATGATGCCGAGCGCAGTGACCGAGAGGGTACCGTCGAGCACCTGCTGATTCAGTGCGTCGCCGCTGCCTGCCAGCGAGGGAGCGAACCAGGCGAGGAG
This sequence comes from Betaproteobacteria bacterium, assembly GCA_016791345.1. Lineage (NCBI taxonomy): Bacteria > Pseudomonadati > Pseudomonadota > Betaproteobacteria > Betaproteobacteria bacterium. The sequence goes on from JAEUMW010000095.1 coordinate 5,054, forward strand.
TCCGACCGCAGCGCCGACGATCGCTGCCCGTGCCTCGGCCGGCAGCCCAGGGAAACGGTCGAACGCGTCCAGACCCCACACGGTGATGCGACTGTAGGCAGCGCCCAGCAGACCGAACGCCATGCCTGCGAGAAGATGCGGGAGCAGACTGAGAAACGGCGGCGGCGCCAGCGTCGCGACGACAAACATAGGACGGTCGCCGATCATGAGCCGGGCAACGCCGATCGCCACCGCACTGGCGATCAGCGTGGCGTGCACGGCGCGCAGCTCGAAGCCTTTCACCACTTCTTCCAGCACGAAGAGCGCGCCGCCGATGGGCGCGTTGAACGCAACCGCGAGGCCGGCCCCGGCAGCGGCGGCCTGCAGCGTTCGCATGTCGGTGGTCTGCAGGCGCAGCAGTCGCGCGATCGCCACGCCGAGGGTCGAGCCCATCTGCACGGTCGGTCCTTCGCGTCCGAGCGCGAGCCCCGAGCCCATGGCGAGCGTGCCGCCGATGAACTTCACCGGCAGCACCCGCAGCGGGGCGGGCTCGAGTTCGCCGCGCATGACCGCTTCCACGTGTTGCACGCCACTGCCCGAGGCGACCGGCGCCAAGCGCACCAGCGCGCGGGCTGCGGCCGCGCACAGCGCTACCGCGGCGACCGGCCAGAGCCAGCCGAGGCCGGGCCATTGACGGGACCAGCCGAGAAAGGAAGCGCGAAGGGTGTCGGCCCAGTCCAGGGCGAGGCGAAACGCACCGCCGACGAGCCCCGCCAGCGCGCCTGCGAGCGTTGCGGCGCAAGCCAGACAGATCAGCCGCGCGACGTCGGGTGAGCGCTCTTCAGCGGCGCTGGAAGCGGGAACGACGGGATCGACCATGTGACATCCGAAACCCCGGAGCCACCGCGAGGGTGGCTCCGGGCATGGGGATGGTGCAGCCGTTTCGAGGCTACTTCGGCCCGAGCGACTGCATGAATGCAGCCACCGCGGCCATGTCGTCCCTGCTGAGCGCGTGTGCCACCGGCGTCATCACCTTTGCGGAGGGCCGGTTCGGCGTCTGGAAGGATTTCTGCAGCTGAGCCAGCATATACGGGGCATTCTGGCCTGCGACCCGCGGAATCGCGGTTGCGCCTTCACCTTGTTCGCCGTGACAGTCCGCACAGGACTTGTACTTGCCCTTGGCGACTTCGATGCGGCGCTCGAAGACCTTCTGGCCGCGCGCGATCAGCTTCGACGACGCTGATTTCCCCGACGGCGGCGTCTGTGCCGCGTAGTACTCGGCGAGACCCTT
>JAEUMW010000096.1 GCA_016791345.1 Betaproteobacteria bacterium
GTGCGGACACAGCCATCCGCAGTAGAGGCGGCCGTAGTGCCAGGCGACCGTCATGAAGGCGGCCGCCAGGGCCACCGGTGGGAGAATGCCGCGCAGCACGATGGACAGTGCGGTCGCGGCCGTGGTGGCCTCTCCGCGCACGAAGGCATCGATGCCGAGCGACCAGCGGAAGCCGAGCACCCACAGCTGCGTCTCGTTGAGGTCGAAGCGCAGCAGGTCGAGTGCGGGAGCGAGAATGAAGAGCAGAAAGAACCCGGCCTGCAGCGTGCGCCGCCGGCGCTGCAGCTTCGCCCAGCGGGTGGATTCGACGGCAGCGACAGCGGGCAGCGCCGCCGTGGCTTCAGGGGGCATCGCCGATCACCGCGCGCACGACTTCGGAGAGCGCATCGGCGGTCTCGATGTCATCGGTCAGCGCGTCGACGATGGCTGCGCGGCAGGCTGCGGGCAGCGGCAGCCCGGAGGCCGCAAGGCGCGCCGCCATCACCAGCAGGCGCGTGCTGGCGGTTTCCTCGAGATCGTGGTCGGTGAGCCGGCGCAGCGCCTGAGCGAGTTCCACCAGTCGCGCCGCGACCTCGGGCGTGCAGCGCCCCTCCGTTTCGACGATGGAAAGCTCCACTGCCGGCACCGGGTAGTCCAGCTTGAGCGCGACGAAGCGCTGCCGTGTGCTCGGCTTCAACCCCTTCAGCACGTTCTGGTAGCCGGGGTTGTAGGAGATCACCAGCATGAAGCCGGGGGCCGCCTTGAGGATCTCTCCGGTGCGCTCCAGCGGCAACACGCGGCGATCGTCCGCCAGCGGATGCAGCACGACGGTGGTGTCCTTGCGCGCTTCGACGATCTCGTCGAGATAGCAGACGGCGCCTTCGCGCACGGCGCGGGTCAGCGGTCCGTCACACCAGACCGTGTCGCCGCCACCGATGAGATGGCGACCCACCAGATCGGCGGCGGTGAGATCGTCGTGACAGCTCACGGTCACCAGCGGGCGGCCGAGACGCGCCGCCATGTGTTCGACGAAGCGCGTCTTGCCGCAGCCGGTCGGCCCTTTGATGAGCAGCGGCAGCCGGTTGGCATGGGCGTGCTCGAAGAGCCCGCACTCGTCCCCCTGCGGGGCGTAGAAGGGCAGCGCAGCGAGCGGGGGACGGATCGCCGCCGGCCTCATCGCGTGCGGTTCATGCACCCTGCAGTTGGCCGCGGACGCCTACCGGGATTTCCTCCTCGTCCGCGGCCGGGCCGACGAAGAAGCTCGTGAGATAGACGAGCAGTCCGAGCAGGAACAGGACACCGCCCCCGACGCGCGACCAGTAGAAGAATCGCAGCTGATCCTGAACCGCCATGAACGGCATCGCGCCCTGCGTGGGAATGCGCTGCAGCCATACCTGAAGAATGCCGGCGGCGGTGAGCGACAGCACCATCACCGCCATGCCGATCGTCATGATCCAGAAGCTCCACATTTCCCACGCCTGGGCGCGGCGCGGGTTGGCCTCGCGACCGCGCAGGATGGGCATCGCATAGCTGATCATCGCAATCACCACCAGCACGTAGGCGCCGTAGAACGCCAGGTGGCCGTGCGCCGCAGTGATCTGGCTGCCGTGTGTGTAGTAGTTGACGGGGCTCAACGTGTGGATGAAACCCCACAGCCCGGCGCCGAGAAAGGCCATCACCGCTGTGCCGACGGCCCACAGCACCGCCGCCTGGTTGGGATGCTCGCGCTTGCGCCGCTGCACCATGTTGAAGGCGAAGAGCGTCATCATGAAGAACGGGATGGGTTCGAGCGCGCCGAACACGCTGCCTACCCAGCTCCAGTAGCCCGGCAGACCGATGAAGAAATAATGGTGCCCTGTGCCCAGGATGCCGGTGACCAGAGCCATGGCGATGATGAGGTACAGCCACTTGTCGATGACCTCGCGGTCGACACCCGTGGTCTTGATGAGCACGAAGGCGAGCAGCGCGCCGAGGATAAGCTCCCACACGCCCTCGACCCACAGGTGGACGACGAACCACCAATACATCTTGTCGCGCACCAGGTTGCTGGGGTTGACGAAGGCGAACAGGAACAACAGCGCGAGGCCCCACAGACCCATCAGCAGCACGAGCGAGATCGCGGTCTTGCGGCCCTTCAGCACGGTCATGGTGATGTTGAAGAGCAAGCCGAGCGCGACCACCACGATGCCCACCTTCGTGGGCAGCGGCTGCTCCAGAAACTCGCGGCCCATCGTCGCGAGGAAGTCGTTACCCGTCATCTGTGCCAGCGTTGCGTAGGGCACGAGCAGGTAGCCGAGAATGGTGGCCGCACCGGCCGCCAGGAATACCCAGAACAGCAGCTTGGCGAGGAAGGGGCTGTAGAGCTCGGTCTCGGCTTCCTCGGGAATGATGTAGTAGGCCGCTCCCATGAAACCCATCAGCAACCAGACGATGAGCAGGTTGGTGTGCACCATGCGGGCGATATTGAACGGGATCGCCGGGAAGAACAGATCACCGATGACGTACTGCAGCCCGAGCGTGAGGCCGAACACGATCTGCCCGACAAAAAGGCCGATCGCCGCGATGAAGTAGAGCTTGGCGACCGACTGCGACTTGAACCTGACGGTGGCGGTTCTCATGGTGGTGGTCTCCTTTAGCCTTCGATGTTCGGCGGCCACTTCTCGGTGTTCACGCCATTGGTCCACTTGAAGAATTCGACGAGATCGTCGAGCTGCGCCTCGGTGAAGTTGAATTGCGGCATCTGGCGCCGCCCCGGCGCACCCGTGGGTTGCGCCTTGATCCACGCCTTGATGAAGTCGGGGCCACGTCGCTGGTAGACGTTCCCGAGTTCGGGGGCGAAGTACGCGCCCTCGCCGAGCAGCGTGTGACAGCCGATGCAGTTGCGCGTCTCCCAAAGGTGTTTCCCGCGAACCACGGCCGGCGTGATCTCGGCGGAATTGGAGCGCTCGGGGATGCGGTTCTCGGTGTCGAATATGATTGCTACGAACAGCAGCACGAAAAATACCGTGCCCCCGTAGAAAATGTTGCGCGCCATCTGGCTGTTGAAGCTTCTCATAACAAATCAAATCTCCGTGGGCGGCTCGGTCGGGTCGGGGCGATCCTGCAACCGGAACAGTGGGTGTGACGACGAGGACGATTATACCCGCCGGGAGTTGTCTTCGCGGTCAGCGGGCGTTGCGGAAACGCCAAAATATCGGATGGCGTCTCTCGCAGCGGAGAGACACGGCAGTCGCGTCGAGCATGGTGGATGCGACGGCGCGGCTTGGGCACGTCCGTTGTCAACCGTGGTTCGGTAATGGACTGATCGTCCCGGTTACGCGCCGTCGAGCAGCAGCCGGATGTCATGGACCAGGAACGCGGCGCCCTTACCGTAGCCATGGTAGAGCCGCAACCGGCCCTCCGGATCGAAGATGAAGGTCCCGGCCGAGTGATCGATGAGGTAGTTCTCC
>JAEUMW010000097.1 GCA_016791345.1 Betaproteobacteria bacterium
GGAGTCCATCGTGCAGACAGCGACCTCGACGTTGCAATGGAGATCGATCCTGTCGGAGGCGACGAACTGCCCTTCACGTCCTGGATGTACCACTACAAGGAATGGCAGGCTGAACTCAGAGCGGTGCTCCCCTACGAGGTAGACCTCCAGCACTATGACATTACCAACCGTGGGGACCGTATTGTCGAGTACGTCAGCTGTTCTGCAACTCTCGTCTATGAGCGCGACGCCTAACCCGCGGTAGGCCGCACGATGGACGAGTCGCGCGATTCCTACAAACGACTCATCCTACGCATTCTTGGGAACTTCCAGTTACTCGAGTTCGCGTTAAAGGCATACATCGGCCGCGCGTACTCCGTGATTAAGAGTCGTGTCGGCGATGCTATCCACTTCGATTACTCGGAAAAGGACGTCGAATCCTTCCCTCTGGAGCGCCTCCTCAACACCTTCTCGAAGCTGAATACGAACAAAGAGCTGGTCGCCCGCCTCAACAAGCTCAGGGAAAAACGGAATCACATCGCGCACACGTCGCTGATCGTGACAATGGGCACCAAGTACGACCCAGATGCGGTGGAAGACAAGTGCGATGAGTACTTGTTGCTGGAAGACGAACTCGCGCAGTGTCTGCAGCTCGTAATTGAAGAGGCCCAGAGAATCTTCCTAATCGTGCCGTAGCCGACCTCGAAGCAGCTTTGACCCCTCAGTCGAGCGCACCATAGCCGCTCGCCGCTTGCGCCGCGCCGTGGCGATCCAGGATCAGCAGACTGTCCGAGGGTCGTCCCGACCACCATGTAGCGCTCGCCTCCGCAATCGAAATGCTGCGGCCAGGGCGCGCGCGGGTGCGCCCGCGCTCGGCGCGCTGCCGCCCGAAGGAATTGCGCCACCGCGCGTCGCTCGCGCGCGCGAAGCCGCGCCTGGTCCCGATGGCGCTGTAGGTTCTGAAGGGCAGAAGCAGACACGCGGGGCACCGCGTCCGAGCGCGCCGCAACGCTACGCTTTTCACTCTCTCAGATCAGGTAACGGCCGACCTACCCGCTCCCGCTGACGCGCCGACCGATGCGCCCGGCCGCGAGGTCAGCGATGACACTTTCCTGAGAATCGGCCGCTTCGCTGTGAGAAAAAGCGCCAAGCCCTTGAGAAATCACAAAAGAATTTTTCCATGGGGTGCAGGTGGTCGGAGGTTCAAATCCTCTCGCCCCGACCAGATCTTCTCTTTCGCCCAGTGCCTGATCGGCGCGTTCCTCTCATTTCCCGGCACCTGTCAGGGGAACGCTGACCTCTAATCGTCTCGACCGCGCACTCGCCGAAGCGGTAGAGTGGGGCATCGCCAACCTTCGCCCCGCACCGTCATGGCCCGAGTCCAGATCGACCTTCCGGAGCGGTTTTCCTTCACCACGGAAATCGCTTTGTACTTGAGCCACATGAACTACACGGGTCATCTCGACAACGCGTTGCTGCTCACGCTGGTTTCCGAAGCGCGGGCGCGCTATTTCGGCTGGCTCGGCTACTCGGAGATGAACGTGGAGGGCGTCGGCATCGTGGTCGCGGACGCCGCCGTGCAGTACCGATCCGAAGCCTTCCACGGTGAGACGATGGTCGTGCGCACGGCCGCCGCCGATTTCAACAAGTATGGCTGCGACCTGCTCTGGCGGATGGACGACAAGGCATCGGGTCGCGAGGTCGCGCGCGGCAAGACCGGCATCGTGTTCTTCGATTACGCCGGGCGCAAGGTCGCACCGTTACCGGACAGTTTTCGGCGACGCGCCGGCGAAGCGCTCGCATAGCCTGCGCGTGTGATGGGCAGGTCCCGCGTCGAATCATTCGCAAGCCCTGACGGATCGCCGCGCATCCCCCACGACCTGCTGTTCCATTGCTGCCGAACGGAAGGATCGCCCATGGGCAACCTCGACCTCGACCACCTTCGCACCTGGCTCGGAAAGTCGCGAACCGATGAGGACGTCATCCTCGCCCGTCACGCCGGGCTGATGGCGGCCACGGTGGACTACCCGGCACCCGAGCGCATCCGCGACGGCGAGCCGCTGCCGTCCCTCTGGCACTGGATCTACTTTCTGGAAGCGCTGCCCCAGCGCGAGCTCGGCCGCGACGGCCATCCCGCACGGGGCGGTTTTCTGCCACCCGTGCCGTTGTCCAACCGCATGTGGGCCGGCGGCCGCGTGTTCTTCGCCGGGTCCATTCCCATCGGTTCCGTCGTGCGCAAGGAATCCTCTATCCTCAAGATCGACCACAAACGGGGCCGCAGCGGGGATCTGGTGTTCGTGACGGTGCTGCACGAACTCAAGTCGCTGCATGGTGAACTCCTCGTCCGCGAGGAGCACGACATCGTCTACCGCGAACCGACGCCGCCCGACAAGCGCCCGGGTGCGGCCGCGAACGATGCCCCGGTCGCGCAGTTCACAAGGACCTACACGCCGACCTCGACCATGCTCTTCCGGTATTCCGCGCTCACCTTCAACGGCCACCGCATTCACTACGACGTGGACTACTGTCGCAACGTGGAGGGGTACGACAATCTGGTGATTCACGGTCCCCTGAACGCGACCATGCTCGCCAATTACGCCGAAGCGGTGACGGGGAGGCGGCTCAGGCAGTTCAGCTATCGCGGGCTCGCACCGGCGATCCTTGGCGCAACGCTCACGCTCCACGCCGTGGTCGACTCCGAGCGCGCGGCGCTCTGGCTCACGCTGCCCGATGGCGTGGTGAGCATGAGGGCGGAAGCAACCGTTGAGTGATTCGCTCCCGTCAGGTGGCGGTTGAGCGAGCTTTCGCACGGTCTCGCGACGACGTGCCGCTGCCGGAGCTTCCCGAAGAGTGTGCGCGGAGCCTGACTTTCCCTTCACGCAGTAGCGGCGGGTGACGGATTCGCGGCGCAACCGCCGCTCGGCGTGCCCGCCAGCCGCTGCTGCACATCACCCGCGCCTTCCGGCAGCAGATAGCGACGGTTCCAGGGGCCGGCCTTCATGACCTGGCCAGGAACGTCGTGGCCGACGATAGCCGGCAAGTCGTGCGCGATGGCGATCAGCGCTTCGAGGTCGACGCCGGTGGCGTAGCCCATGGTCTGCAGCATGTGCACCATGTCTTCGGTACACACATTGCCGCCTGCGCCCGGCGCGAAGGGACAGCCGCCAAGCCCGCCGAGCGACGCGTCGAAGCGCCGCACGCCGGCGTCGAGCGCCGCCAGCACGTTGGCGAGCCCCATGCCGCGGGTGTTGTGGAAGTGGGCGGTCAGCGTGACCTTCGGCCAACGCGCGATGACGGCGGTGCACAGGCGTTCGACCTGGGCAGGATTGGCCATGCCCGTCGTGTCGCACAGACTGATGCGGTCGATGCCGAGCGTCGTGATGCGATCGATGAACGCGATCACCTGCACGGGGTCGATCGCGCCGTCGAAGGGGCAACCGAAAGCGGTCGACAGCGACGCGTTGATCGCCGTGCGTCCCTGTACGATCCCGACGATCTCGGCGAACTGAGCAAGCGACTGCTCCTGCGTCATGCGCAGATTTGCCCGGTTGTGACTCGCGCTCGCCGACATCACCAGGTTGATTTCATCTACGCCGCAGGCGAGCGCGCGCTCGCAGCCCCGGACGTTGGGCACCAGCGCCGCATACTCGACGCCGGCTACGCGCGCGATCCCGCGCATGACCGCCTCGGCATCGGCCAGGGCGGGGATCGCCTTGGGCGACACGAAGGACGTGACCTCGATCTTGGCCAAGCCGGTGCGCGAGAGCCGGTCGATGAGGGCGATCTTCACCTCGGTCGGGATGAAGATCGGTTCGATCTGAAAGCCGTCGCGCACCGCGACGTCCTGGACGTAGATGCGCTTGCCGTCTGCTGGGTGCATGAGAATCTCCGAACGGTCTCGTCGAACGATGCCTGAATTCTGGAGTTCCTCCAAGGCGGCGCGTTCGATGCCGATGCCGGCGAGGATCTCCTCCGTACGCTCCGCGGGCCCGGCGCTGCGGCGTTCATCCGGATGATTTACCAGCGCAGGGGGGCCGAGGGACGCGCGATTGCATCATTACCCTGTTTCTGGCCTAATCTGCCGCCGAAAAGGTGCGATCGGCCCCGAAATGCCGAGGCCCGACGGCGGGTGACAGCAGGCCGCGCCGTTGCACCGAATGTCCGATCTCCCTGTCTCGACCGCGTCACATCATCCCCTTGCGGCGCTTCCCGCGTCGGTTTGGATTTTCGTCTTCCGCGTTCTCGTCATAGATACAGGACCCAAGACATGCCCCTGATCCTTCCAGAGCAGCAAGGCGAACTCGGCTTCGTCACCCTGAATCACCCGGAGAAGCGCAACGCGCTGAGCGAGCCGCTGGTGGCGGAGTTCGTGACTACGCTGGCGAGCCTGCGGGCCGGCGGCGTTCGCGTGCTCGTCGTGCGTTCCCAGCCAGGCGAGAAGGTGTGGTCGGCGGGACACGACGTGAACGAACTGCCGAAGTCGCAGCGCGACCCGCTCGGCTGGGACGATCCTCTGCGCCAGCTGGTGCGCGGCATACAGACGTTTCCGGCACCCGTCATCGCCATGATCGAGGGCACCGTCTGGGGCGGCGCCTGCGAGCTCGCGCTCGCGTGCGACCTCATCGTCGCGACACCGGCCACGACTTTCGCCCTGACGCCGGCGAAACTCGGCGTGCCGTACAACGTCTCGGGCATGGTCAACTTCCTCAACGCCGCCAATCTCCATGTCATGAAGGAGATGGCGTTCACGGCGCAGCCGATGAGTTCGGCGCGGGCCGAACGTCTCGGCATGGTGAACCACGTGGTGCCGGCGGCAGAGCTCCAGACTTTTACGCTCGACCTGGCGCGGCAGATCGCACGCAATGCGCCACTCAGTGTTGCCGTGATGAAGGAGCAGTTGCGCATCCTTTCGAGCGCGCGGCCGATGTCGCCCGAGGGCTTTGAGCGCGTTCAGGGATTGCGTCGCGTGGTATACGACAGCGAGGACTACCAGGAGGGAATCCGCGCCTTCAAGGAAAAGCGCAAGCCGGACTTCAAGGGTCGATGATCCGCAAACAGCGCGAAGACGGATTCCGCAACGCACCGGGCGGGCGATCGGCTGCGAGCGCGGTCAGCCGACCCGCGCCCTCCCCGGGACGCGATAGAATCGTGGTTTGCAAATTGCAGTGCCGGATCCATGCGCATCCTTCTCTCCAACGACGACGGCTATTTCGCGCCGGGACTCTCGGCGCTCGCAGAGGCGCTTTCGCCCTATGGCGAGGTCGTCGTGGTGGCGCCGGAACGGGATCGCAGCGGGGCGAGCAACTCGCTTACCCTGGATCGGCCGCTGACCGTACGCAAGGCTGCAAACGGCTTCACCTACGTGAATGGAACGCCGACCGACTGCGTGCACCTGGCGGTGACCGGCCTGTTCGACCATCTGCCCGACATGATCGTCTCCGGCATCAACGACGGCGCCAACATGGGCGACGACACGATCTATTCCGGGACCGTCGCTGCCGCCACGGAAGGATTTCTCCTCGGCATCCCGTCGTTCGCGGTGTCGATCACGAACAAGTCCGCGCGCTACTTCGACACGGCGGGACGCGTCGCGGCGCAGATGGTGGAGCGGTTTCGCGACCGGCCGATCGCGCAGCCGGTGCTTCTCAACGTGAACGTCCCCGACGTGCCCTTCGAGGCGCTTGCCGGCATCGCGGTCACACGGCTCGGCCGGCGCCACAAGGCGCAGCCGGCGGTGCCGTCGCGCGATCCGCGCGGCAACATGGTGTACTGGGTGGGCGCGGCGGGCAATGCGCAGGACGCGGGCGAGGGCACGGACTTCCACGCTGTCGCGCAGAACCGGGTGTCGGTGACGCCGCTGCAGATGGATCTCACGCACTTCGCGCAACTCGACGCGGTGCGGACATGGATCGGATGAACGGACCCGACGCCGGCATCGGCATGACGTCGCAGCGCACGCGGCTGCGCATGGTGGAACGCCTGCGCGACCGCGGCGTGAAGGACGAGATCGTGCTCGCCGCGATGGCGGAAATCGCGCGTCACCGCTTCGTCGACGAAGCGCTGGCGAGCCGCGCCTACGAGGACATCGCACTGCCGATCGGCTTCGGGCAGACGATGTCGAGCCCCTACGTGGTGGCGCGCATGGTCGAAGTCGCGCGTGCCGGTGCGCCGCTTGCGCGCGTGCTCGACATCGGGACCGGCTGCGGTTACCAGGCGGCCGTGCTCTCCCGCGTCGCACGCGAGGTCTACTCCGTCGAGCGCGTTGCCGCGCTGGCGACCAAGGCGCGCGTACGCCTGCGCGGCATGCGCATCCACAACGTGAAGCTGCGTCACGGCGATGGCCATCGCGGCCTGGCGGAGGTGGCGCCGTTCGACGCCGTCGTCATGGCGGCCGCCGCCACACACGTGCCGGAGGCGCTGCTTGCCCAGATCGCGGTCGGCGGACGGCTCGTGTTCCCGCTCGGTACCCGCGAACAGCGCCTGTGCTGTATCACGCGCACGCCGCGCGGCTACGACGAAGCCACGCTGGAAGACGTCAAGTTCGTGCCGCTGCTGCCCGGGACGGCCTGAGGATGACATCGATGCTGCACAAGTTTCCGCGCTGGTTTGCGGTCCTGGCTGCGACAGTGGCGATCATGCTCGCCGCCGGTTGCAGCAGCTCCCCGCCGCTGCCGGCACCCGTGATCGAGCGCGGCAGCGCCGCCAAACTTCCGACCCGCAAGCCAACCGCCACGGACGCGCGCGTTGAGTTCTATACCGTGAAGAAGGGTGACACACTGCACTCGATCGCGCTCGATCAGGGGGTCGACTATCGCGATCTCGCCGTGTGGAACGGCATCGCCGATCCCAACCGCATCGCGGTCGGTCAGCAGCTGCGTCTGCGTGCGCCGGCCTCGCCCCCTGCCGACGGCGCGCCGGCGACCGTGTCACCGCTCGCGACCGTGCCCCCCGCCGAGGGCAAGCCACTGGGCGGCGAGACGACGGCGGCACCGGCCCCGCGCACCGTGGAACCCGGCCCGCCGGCCGCGCTCGTCAAGGGACCCAAGGCGCAACGCCTGCCCTACTCGGAGGCCGCGCTCAACGAATTGACGTCGGCGCCGTCGCCGTTTTCACCCGCTGCCGCAGTCGTGGCCGGACCGCTGCCGAAAGCCGGCGGTGCCGATGCGGCGAAGCAGGACGGCGCGCGCGCGGAGACACCGAAGACGGATCTGGCCAAGGTCGATCCCAAGGCCGGCGCCGCCCCGGAGGCCACGGACGACGACGAGGACCGGGTGAACTGGTCGTGGCCCGCCACCGGCAAAGTGGTGACCGCCTATTCCGAAGCCGCCAACCTCAAGGGCATCGGCATCGGCGGCAAGGCCGGACAGCCCGTGCTCGCCAGCGCCGCCGGCAAGGTGGTGTATGCCGGCAGCGGCTTGCGCGGCTACGGCAAGCTCGTCATCATCAAGCACAACAAGACCTATCTCAGCGTCTATGCCCACAACAGCGAGATCCTGGTGAAAGAGGGGCAGAGCGTGAGCAAGGGACAGAAGATCGCGGAGATGGGAAACTCGGACTCCGACCAGGTGAAGCTGCACTTCGAGATCCGGCGTCAGGGAAAGCCGGTCGATCCGCTCAGGTATCTGCCTTCGGGCAAGGGTTGATGATGGTTGCCGGCCTGCTGCCGGGAGAAGAGGATCCGGTCGAGGAAGCGTCCTTCCTCGGCACCGAGGAGCCGCTCGCGCCAGAGATCGACAGCGCGGCGAGCGACCTGCTGTCCGATGTCATGCAGCTGTACCTCAATGAGATCGGCCACAACGCCCTGCTCTCGGCCGAGGAGGAGCTGTGCCACGCACGTCTTGCGAGGCAGGGCGATTTCAAGGCGCGGCAGACCATGATCGAGCACAACCTGCGGCTCGTGGTCAACATCGCGAAGCACTACATGAACCGCGGTTTGGCGCTGCCCGATCTGATCGAGGAAGGGAACCTCGGATTGATCCACGCCCTGGAGAAGTTCGATCCGGAGCGCGGTTTCCGTTTTTCCACCTATGCGACGTGGTGGATCCGGCAGAGCATCGAGCGCGCGATCATGAACCAATCGCGCACCATCCGCCTGCCCGTGCACGTGATCAGGGAACTCAACGTCATCCTGCGCGCGACGCGCTATCTCGAGACCCATGGCGATGGGGAGCCGACGGTGGAGGACGTGGCGCATCTCACCGGGCGCAAGTCCGCGGAGGTACGCCGGGTGCTGGCTCTGAACGAGCGCACGACCTCGCTCGACGCGCCGCTCGAAGTCGACTCGATGCTGTCGGTCGGCGAATCCGTCCCGGATGACGCGGCCCGCGGACCGGACCGCAAGCTCGAACTCTCCGAGACCGAGTCGCAGGTCCAGCGCTGGCTCGGCGAGCTCACCTTCAAGCAGCGGCATGTCATCGAGTGCCGTTATGGTCTCAACGGCGCCGAGGTGATGACGCTCGAACAGCTGGCAGAAGACCTGGAACTCACGCGCGAGCGTGTCCGCCAGATCCAGCTCGAGGCCTTGCACCGCCTGCGCAGGATCCTCAGGCGCCGGGGCGTTTCGCGCGACGCGCTGCCCTGATCCCGGGACTCAAATGCGGAAGGCGGCCACCAGCGATTTGAGTCGCGTCACGTCTTCGGCCGGCGCCGTCCTGCCGTAGCGCAAGCGGACGTACAACTCACCGATCGTCTGCACGTCGGTGGCGACCTGCGGGAAGTCACGCGCGACGCGCTGCCAGTAGTCGACCGGTCCTTCGGAGGGATGGCGAGCGGCGCCGCGCCGCGCGAGCTTCTCGCAGAAGCGCAGCCAGGCACGCTGCACCGGATCGTCGCGCTGCGCGCGCAGGTTGAGGAAGAGCAGCGCGGTGAGCGCCACGAGCACGAGTCCGCTCAAGACGAGCAACACCATCGCCATCGTGCGCCAGGTGGCATCGTCGAAACCGACGCGCGCCAGGATGCTGCGCTGGCGCTCCGGGTTGTATCCCAGCACCCACTGGTTCCAGGCATTGGCGAGCGCGTCCCAGCGGTACAGCGCCTGGCGCAGCCAGGCTACGTCCTCGCGCGCGAGGAACGGCACCGGGTCGTCGGCGGGAACCGCGGCCGCCAGACCCTCGGCCAGCCGCTGCGGGGATACCGTGGCGGTGGGATCGACACGCACCCAGCCGCGACCGGCCAGCCAGACCTCGGCCCAGGCGTGTGCATCGGCTTGGCGGACGATGAGGTAGTCGCCGACCGGGTTAAGGCTGCCGCCGTGATAGCCCGTCAGCACCCGCGCCGGCACGCCCGCCGCGCGCATGAGGAAGACGAACGCAGAGGCGAAGTGCTCGCAGAAGCCGCGCTGGGTCTGGAACAGAAACTCGTCGACAGGATCGTCGCCGAGCAGCGGCGGACTCAGCGTGTAGAAGAAGGGACGCGTGGCGAAATAGTCGAGCGTGCGCAACAGCACGTCCTCGTCGTTTGCCGCCTCCGCCCGGATGCGTGCCGCCAGCGCGCGGGCACGCGGGGCCACGGCCGGCGGAAGCTGCAGGCCGCGGTCGCGCTCCTCCGGGGCCAGCGCGCCGGGTTCCAGCAGATATGACAGATACGACATCATCTCGTAGCGCTTGCGATCGCGCAGGGGCTTCGCGTGGAGGATCTGGAAATCGGGTGTGATGCGGCTCGCCTCGGGCGTCAGCGCCGGCTGGTCGAGCGCGAACAGCCAGTTCTGCTGGTGCGGCTCCACGGTGATCGTGTAACGGACCGGATCGCCCGTGGCGACCAGCGCCGGAGTGGGACCGCCGAGCGCCGATCCGCCGCGCCAAGCCTTGCCGTCGAAATCCCAGAGCACGGGTCCGCGCCAATAGAGGAGCGCCCGGTTGGGCGGCTCGTCCTCGAACCGCACGCGAAAGGCGACGGCATCGGAGAGACTCAGATTCGACAGGCTGCCGGGGGCCATGGTGTCGGACAGCCCGGTGCTGCCGGCGAAACCTTCCTGGGGCAGGCTCCACAGGGGTGTCTGCACGCGCGGAAAGAACAGGAACATCACGAGCATGAGCGGCACGGCCTGCGTGAGCAGCAGCCCGGACGTGCGCAGCGCTGCCTTCCACGCCTCGCGCGGGGCGCGCTGCTGGAAGCCGACCATCGTCATGGTGATGAGCCAGACGACGGCGAGCATGTAGGCGGCGGTGGCGACCGTCTGCGAATACAGGAAATGCGTGATGAGCAGCAGATACGACAGGAAGATCACCATGATCGCGTCGCGACGCCCGCGCATTTCCATCAGCTTGAGGGCGAGCATGAGGACCAGCAGCGTGACGCCGGCATCGCGGCCGAAGAGGCTGCGGTAATGGAAGAAGATGCCGACCGAGCCGGCGATCGTGAACAGGCTGAGCAGCCAGCGGTTGGGCAGTCGCAGGTCGCGGTGCAGCAGATAGACGCGCCACAGCCAGAGTGTGGTCGCGAGCAGCAGCACCCACTTCGGAACGTGCAGCGCATGCGGTGCCGCCGCCAGCAGCACGGCGAAAAGCAGCGAGTAGACGCTGAAGATCTGCAGCGGGGTGCCGGCGGTCATGCCGTCGCCTCGCCGCCGTCGAAGCGGGCGAGCGCCTCCAGGCAGCGCTGGCGGTGCTGTTCGCCAGTTGCCGGTGCGAAGTGACGCGTCGGCAGACGCAGCCCGTACGCGGCGCCGCTGCGGTCGGCTTGCAGCACCCAGTTGGCGAGCCGCGACAGGCGGGCTTCGATCCCGAGGTGAGGCGGCAGATCGTTCCAGTCGAGCCACATCTCATCCCTGGCCTGCCCGGAGAATGTCTTGGTCAGCAGCGTCTCGCCGCGCAGCGATGCCTTCCACGCGATGCGCCGCGGCGAATCCCCCGGCTGATAGGGCTTCAGGCCCGCGAAGTCTTCGTCGCCGCTGCCGGCAGGAACGAACTCTCCCAGTTGCGCATGGCGCGCCGTGGCTGGCAGCGGGGCGTCGTCGGGCCGCGGGTAGATCAGGCAGGTGGCCTCCAGCTCGATCGGCGACCAGGCGCAGAAAAGACCGATCGGATAGCGCGTGAAGAGACTGAAGCGACCGGCGCCGAGCACCCCGCGGCGGGAGGCGGGGATGCGCAGTTCGAGAGTGGCGTGGCCACCGCTCGCGATGTCGGCGAAGCCCTGTTCCTCGGGCCGGCGCGCCAGGCCGATGGAGAATCGCGGCTGCCGCGACGGGTTCTCGATGTGCACCGGAAAGCACGCCGTATCACCGGCGAACACCGGTTCGGCGCGGGCAAGGCTCACGCGCAGCTCGGCCAGGTTGCGGTAGGCGTGCAGCACCGAAACGATCGCCACGGAACCGAGCAGGAAGGTCAGGACGAATCCGAGCGACAGGCCATAGCTCACCGATCCGGCGAGCATCACCAGCAGCACCGGGATGAAGGCGAAGCCGTAGCGGGTCGGCAGGATGAAGATGCGCCGCTGCGTCAGCGTGAGCGGCGCGGATTGCACGCGGCCGGGACGCGCGAGCCAGTCCTCGATGATGGGCTTGACGATGTCGATCAAGGACGCGCTCCCGCGCTGACGGTGCGTGCCTTCAGGGAATGGCGACTTCAGCGACCAGCTTGCGCGAGACTTCCGTGCCGTTTGCGCGCACGAGTTCACTTGCCGTTTGCAGCCGATGGCCGATCACACCCGGCAGGATAGTCTGAACGTCCTCCGGCAGCACCTCATCGCGGCCTTCCATGAGTGCCCAGGCGCGCGCGCAGGCGAGCAGCGCGAGACCGGCGCGCGGTGACAGCCCGGCGATGAAATCGGGTGAACGGCGGGAGTGTTCGATCAACGCCTGGACGTAGTCGAGCAGCGCCGCCGATGCGTGAATGCTGCTCACCTGCCGCTGCAGGGACACCAGGTTCTCGGGCTTGAGCTTCGGCTGCAGGTTCGCGATGAGATCGCGACGATCCGCCCCCTCGAGCAGCGATCGCTCGGCCGTGCGATCGGGATAACCCAGGGTGATGCGCATGAGAAAGCGGTCGAGCTGCGATTCCGGCAGCGGAAAGGTGCCGACCTGGTGCGAGGGATTCTGCGTGGCGATGACGAAGAATGGCTGCGGCAGTGGGCGTGTCTCGCCTTCGACGGTGACCTGCCGTTCCGCCATCGCTTCCAGCAACGCGCTCTGGGTTTTCGGCGTCGCGCGGTTGACCTCGTCGGCGAGGATCACCTGCGCGAAGATGGGTCCCGGATGAAAGCGGAACTCACTGCTTTCACGATCCAGGATCGACACGCCGAGGATGTCGGTGGGCAGCAGATCGGAGGTGAACTGGATGCGCTGGAAGTCCAACCCGAGGGAAATTGCGAGCGCGTGGGCAAGCGTCGTCTTGCCCACGCCGGGGAGGTCCTCGATCAGGAGATGGCCGCGGGCGAGGAGACAGGCGACGGCGAGACGGATCTGTTTTTCCTTGCCGAGGATGACGGCGGAGACCTGCTGAACGACGCTGTCTACAGGCTGGGGCATGGGTGATTCCGGCTTGCGGGCGGGGGAAAACGCGCCTTGCGGGTGCAAGTTTGGTGCCACGGATTCCGCGGCGCCAGGGCCCGCCGCTGCCCCCTGAGCGCCGCGCTAGAGCGCGCGCACGCAGCGCTTGAGGTCGGGATCGTCCTCGTTCGGCAGCACCTCGAAGCCGAGCTTCTGCATGAAGCGCAGCATCTTCGTGTTTGCCGTCAGCACATCGCCATCGATCCGGCGCAGCCCCTTCTCGCGGGCCGCATCCATGAGGCTCACCATGAGGCGCCCGCCGATGCCGTGACTCTGCCAGTTGTCCGCAATCGCGATGGCGAACTCGCAGGTGTCGCCGCTCGAGTTGATGATATAGCGGGCGACGCCGATCTGAACATCGCGGCCCTGCTGCCGGGTCACGCCGACCAGCGCCATCTCGCGGTCGTAGTCGATCTGCGTGAAGCGCACCAGCATCCGCTGCGACAGCTCCCGCACCGTGGTGATGAAGCGGTTGTAGCGGGACTCTTCCGACAGGTTGCGCACGAACTCCTGCTCCATCTCGGCATCTTCGGGGCGGATCGGACGGATCACGATCTCGGTGCCGTCGGACAGCACCAGCGTTTCCGTCAGATGCTCGGGATACGGGCAGATCGCCATGTGGGCGTAGCGCCCGAAGAGGTCCGGCGACGGGTGATCGACGACGACGCGGGCATCGACGGCGATGATGCCTTCCTCGTCGAGGATGAGCGGGTTGATGTCCATCTCCACGATCCACGGCAGCTCGGACACCATTTCCGAGACGCGCTCGATGACGTCGACGAGCTGGTCGACGTTCGCCGGCGGCATGTTGCGATAGGCGCCGAGCGTCTTGGCAATGCGCGTGCGGGCAATGAGGTCGCGCGCGAGAAAACCGTTCAGGGGCGGCAGCGCGACTTCCTGGTCGGCCAGCACGTCCACGAGAGAGCCGCCGGCGCCGAAACTGATGACGGGTCCGAACTGCGGATCGGTGACGACACCGACGTTGAGCTCGCGCCCGTTGTGTTTCACGCCCATCGGCTGGATCGCCACGCCCTCGATGCGCGCGTTGGGTGACAGGCGCTTCACGCTGGCGATGATGTCCGTATAGGCGGCGCGCAGTTCCTGCGCGTTCTGCACGTCGAGCCGCACGCCGCGCGCCTCGCTCTTGTGCACGATGTCCGGTGAGCTGATCTTCATCGCGACCGGAAAGCCGAGCTGCTCGGCGTTGACGATGGCCTCGGCGAGCGAGCGGGCGACGACGGTCTTGGCGACGGGAATGCGGAAGGCCGCCAGCAGCGCCTTCGATTCGGTTTCGGTGAGGATCTTGCGCCGCTCTGCCAGCACTGCTTCGACCAGGATCCGCGCGCCTTCGACGTCGGCCGGCTGATCCCGCTGCAGCGGCCCCGGCACCTGCATGAGCAACTGCTGATTGCGGTAGTAGTTGACGATGTTGCGGAAGGACTCGACTGCGGGCTCGGGCGTGCGGAAGACGGGGATCCGGGCGTCCTGCAGGCGCTGGCGGGTCTTCGCGACGTGCTCGTCGCCCATCCAGCATGCAATGAACGGCTTGCTGCTCTCACGGTGTACCGAGATCACCGCGTCGCACACTTCCTCCGGATCCGACACCACCTGCGGCGTGTGGATGACCAGCACACCGTCCACCTGCGGGTCCTGCATGCAGGCACGGATCGCCACCGCGTAGCGATCGCCGCCGGAGCTTTCGTGGATGTCGACCGGGTTGTGCGCGGGCGGGTCCGCCGGCAGGACCTGATGGATGGCCTCGACGGTCGCCGGCGCCAGTTCGGCCACGTGCAGGCCCTGATCGATGGCCCAGTCGGCGGCCAGCACTCCCGGACCGCCGCCGTTGCTGACGATCGCCAGACGGTCGCCGCACGGTTTGTAGCGGGAGGACAGACACTTCGCTGCAGAGAAGAGCTGATAGTAGGTCATGACGCGCACCGCACCGGCGCGGCGCAGCGCCGCATCGAAGATGTCGTCGCGACCGACCATCGCGCCGGAGTGGGTCACGGCCGCGCGCAGCCCGGCGGCCTGGCGTCCGGACTTGACCACGATGACGGGTTTGATGCGGGCCGCCCCGCGCAGCGCGGACAGGAAGCGGCGCGGTCGATTGAAGCCCTCGACATAGAGCAGGATGCTCTCCGTCTGGGGGTCGCTGGTGAGGAAGTCGAGCACGTCGGAAAAGCTCACGTCGCAGCGATTGCCGAGGGAGACGATGGTCGAAAATCCGATGTCGTCGCTGCGTGCCCAGTCGAGCATCGACGTGAGCAATGCACCAGATTGGGACACGAGGGCCACCGCACCGGCCTTGATGGGGCCGGGCACGAGGGCAGCGTTCAGCGACAGGGCAGGACGCGCGAGTCCGATCGAGTTGGGACCGAGGACGCGGATGCCGGCCTTGCGGGCAACGGCCAGCGTCGAATCCAGCAGCGCCTGCCCCTGCGGGTTCGAGCGCTGCATTCCGGTGGCGAGCACCAGGGCGGCGCCGACCTTGGCCCGGCGGCACGACTCCATGACTTCCGGCACCGCCTCGGACGGCGTGGCGATGACCGCAAGATCGATTGGTTTGCCGATCGCCTCGACCGTGGGGTAGCAGGGGGTGCCCAGCACCGTCTCGTAGTTCGGGTTGACCGCATAGCACTCGCCCTTGAAGCCTCCGAGCAGAAGACTCTGCGCCAACGCGCGACTGGCGCTCCCTTCGCGTTCACCGGCGCCGATCAAGGCGACCGAGGTGGGGCTGAAGAGCTGGGCAAGATAGCGGCGTTCGACGGTATACAGTGAGGTCATGGAGAAGATCTCACGAGTTGGGGAGGGAATGCTATGTTGCATTGCAATATCCGTGCTCGATCATAATAGACTTTGCCGCTCTCTGGCTATAACATTTCGAAAATACAACAAATTTGTCAAAAAGGGGTGTGCTGACCCCGCGCCGGAAGGAGGCGTAGATTTGACCACTGCGTTCATTTCCCACATAGACTGTCTCGCCCATGACATGGGCTCGTACCATCCGGAGAGCCCGCTGCGGCTGCGCGCCGTCGAAGACCAGCTGATCGCCTCCGGGCTCATCAACTATCTGGATCACCGCGACGCTCCCGCGGCGGAGCGCGAGCACCTGGAACGGGTGCACTCGAAGCAGTACATCGACAGCATCTTCGCCGCGGTTCCCAAGGCGGGCATCCATCACCTCGACCCCGATACCGCGATGAATCCCTTCTCGCTGCGTGCGGCCCTGCGCGCGGCGGGAGCGGTCGTGTATGCGGTGGATCTCGTACTGGGCGGTGGCTCGAAAACCGCCTTCTGCTCGGTGCGGCCGCCGGGACATCACGCCGAGCGCGAGCGCGCCATGGGCTTCTGCTTCTTCAACAACGTCGCCGTCGGCGCCGCCCATGCGCTCGAACGGCACGGGCTCAAGCGCGTTTGCATCGCCGACTTCGACGTCCACCACGGCAACGGCACGGAGGACATCTTCCGCGACGACCCGCGGGTGCTGATGGTGTCGACATTCCAGCATCCGTTCTATCCGTACTGCGGCACGGAAGGGCGCTCGCCCACGATGGTGAACATCCCGCTGCCGGCCTATACCGGCGGGCAGCGCTTCCGCGACACGGTGACGGAGCACTGGATTCCGGCGATCGACGCCTTCCAGCCCGAGTTGCTGCTGATCTCAGCCGGGTTCGACGCCCATCGCGACGACGACATGGCGTCGATGGCGCTCGTCGAATCGGACTACGCCTGGGTGACGCAGACGCTGCTCGATCTCGCGCAGAAGCACTGCCAGGGGCGCGTCGTGTCGGTGCTGGAAGGTGGCTATGAGCTGCATGCGCTCGGCCGCAGCGTGATGACCCACCTCAAGGTGCTCTCGGGGCTGTAGCCGCGGCGTTCAGCGCAGCAGGATCGCCGCCGCGACCTTCCGGCCTTCGGCGGCCAGGATGTTGTACGTGCGGCACGCCGCCATGGCGTCCATGGTCTCCAGGCCGGTGCCCGCCTGCAGGATGATCCGCTGCAGGGATGCCGGCGGGAAGCGCAGGCGCGCGCCGGTGCCGAGCAGCACCACTTCGGCGCCAAGGCCGCGCAGGAACTCGAAGTGCGCCGGGCCGAGCGCTTCGAATGCCGGCGCGTCCCAGGGCGCGATGATGCGCTCCGGCATCAGCACCAGGCTCGTTTCGTGGCGCACGCCGTTGACGGCGACATAGCCGTCGCCGTAACCGGAGAAAAGGTTCACGCCGGGTGCGGTGGCGAGATGGAATTTCATGCGACGGCATCGACCTGGATTTGCCGCACATGGCGGCGCATCCTAAAATAATAGCTTTTTTTGCCTCGCCTAACCGCCCCCCGATCCCATGGAAGAGTTCAGCCGCATCCGGCGCCTGCCGCCCTACGTGTTCAACATCACCGGCGAGCTCAAGGCCGCGGCGCGCAAGCGTGGCGAGGACATCATCGACTTCGGCATGGGCAATCCCGATGGACCGACGCCGAAGCACATCGTCGACAAGCTGATCGAGACCGTGCAGCGTCCGGATACCCATCGCTATTCGGTGTCCAAGGGCATTCCGCGTCTGCGGCGGGCGATCTGCAACTGGTATCGCGAGCGCTACGACGTGGAACTCGATCCGGACAGCGAGGCGATCGTCACCATCGGTTCGAAGGAAGGCATCGCGCATCTCACGCTGGCGACGCTCGATACTGGCGACATCGTGCTGGTACCGAATCCGAGCTACCCGATCCACATCTACGGTCCGGTGATCTCCGGTGCCGACATCCGCCACGTGCCGATGGCGCGCGGCGTCGACTTCTTCGAGGAGCTGCAGCGGGCGATCCGCGACAGCTATCCGAAGCCCAAGATGCTGATCCTGAATTTTCCGAGCAACCCGACCACGCAGTGCGTCGAGCTCTCGTTCTTCGAGCGCGTGATCGAGCTTGCGCGCGAGCATCACATCTACGTCGTCCACGACCTCGCCTATGCCGACATCGTCTTCGACGGCTATCGCGCGCCCTCCATCCTGCAGGTGCCGGGCGCGCGCGACGTCGCGGTGGAGTTCTTCACGCTCTCGAAGAGCTACAACATGCCCGGCTGGCGCATCGGCTTCATGGTCGGCAACCCCGAACTCGTGGCGGCGCTCGCCCGCATGAAGAGCTATCACGACTACGGCACGTTCACGCCGCTGCAGGTGGCTGCCATCGTCGCGCTCGAAGGCCCGCAGGAGCCCGTCCGCGACATCTGCCGGACCTACCAGAACCGGCGCGACGTGCTCTGCAAGGGGCTGCAGCAGGTCGGCTGGGGGATCGAGGTGCCGAAGGCGACCATGTTCGTCTGGGCGCCGATACCGGAGCCCTACAAGGCGGCGGGCTCGCTCGAATTCGCGAAGAAGCTCCTGAACGACGCCAAGGTGGCCGTATCGCCCGGGGTCGGGTTCGGCGAATACGGCGACGACCACGTGCGCTTCTCGCTGATCGAGAACGAACCGCGCACGCGCCAGGCACTGCGCGGCATCAAGGAGATGTTCCGCAAGGACGGGCTGCTGTGAGGGACGAGAGGTGCGTTTCGGCGGTGGCTGACCTGCGGTGCAGGCCAAGCGCCGTGCGCGGCCGGAGCGAGGGCGGCGCGCGCGAGGTTCAGCCACGAAGCGTCGGCTCGACGCAATAGGGGCTGGCGTGCAACTCATCGAAATCACCGATGCCGCCGGCGGCATCGCCGAGCTGGGCTGGCTCAAGGCGGCGGAGCGGGTGCACCGGCAGTTGCGACCGCAGCTCGCCGCGCCCTACGCCGACGCCATGGGGCGCGTGTTCGAGGGCGGCGGGCGGATGATCGTCGCACTGTACGCGGGCGAGGTGGCCGGGGTGGCGGTCTACCGCGTGTACGAGAACACCTCGCAGGGACGCAAACTCTACGTCGACGACCTGGTGGTGGATGCCGAGTGTCGTTCACGCGGCATCGGCGGCGCGTTGCTGGGCGCACTCGACCAGAAGGCGGCAGACGCGCGCTGCGCCGTGATCGACCTCGATTCCGGAACCGGCCGCGAGCGGGCACACCGCTTCTATTTCGCCGCCGGCTACACGATCAAGACTTTCGGCTTCAAGAAGAACCTATGAGACCCATTCATGCAGGCCTGCTCGGCATCGGCACTGTCGGCGGCGGTACCTTCACCGTGCTCACCCGCAATCAGGAAGAGATCGCCCGGCGCGCCGGGCGCGAGATCCTGATCCACACCGTCGCCGACCGCGACATCGAGCGCGCGCGCAGCGTCGTCAACGGTGCGGCGCAGGTGGTGGACGATGCGTTCGCGGTCGTGCGCGACCCCGAGATCGACATCGTGATCGAGCTGATCGGCGGCTACACGGTGGCGAAGGACCTCATCCTCGCCGCCATCGAACACGGCAAGCACGTCGTCACCGCCAACAAGGCGCTGCTCGCCGTGCACGGCAACGAGATCTTCGCCGCCGCGCAGAAGAAGGGCGTCATGGTCGCCTTCGAGGCCGCGGTGTGCGGCGGCGTGCCCATTATCAAGGCCTTGCGCGAGGGGCTGACGGCCAACCGCATCGAGTGGATCGCCGGCATCATCAACGGCACCAGCAACTTCATCCTGACCGAGATGCG
>JAEUMW010000098.1 GCA_016791345.1 Betaproteobacteria bacterium
AACCACCCTATCTGGCGCGCCGTCTTGACCTCGTGACCCGGGATGTCACGCGAGAGTCGCCAGTCAACGCACTCGTCGATGAATACCTTCACGAAGCAGTGGCAACCAGTCGGTCCATGGCCTGCTCCAGGAATTGAATAACCTGTACTCGGGTGACCGAAGGGAAACCGGCCAGAAACTCGTCTATGGAGTCCCCAGCTTCAAGGTAGTCGAGAAGTGTCTGGACGGGCACCCGAGTGTTGGCGAACACGGGAGTGCCCCCCATCACGTAGGGGTTGCGAGAGATTACGGGCTCGTCCATGGCGCGAGGCTACCCTCAACGCTGCGGGTCATGCAACTTCGCAGGCTTCACACGGGAGAGCGGATTGGGTACCGCCTTCTAAAGCGGCAATGCTCGCCACTCCGTCGCGCTAACTGCCATGTACCCCCCCCGCTGATACCAATCCGTCAGCACCCAGCGTTTGCAGCTCTTGCCGTCGACTTCATGAACGTGGTGAGCAGGGCGGTGAGTATGACCATGGATGATGCGTGAGCAGCCGGAACGGCGAAACGCCTCGACGACGGCATCGGGATTCACGTCCATGATCTCCGGGGACTTTTCCTTCATCTCCCGCGTGCTCTGCTCGCGCACGTTCTCGATGATCGCCTTACGCACGGCGAGCGGCTTCGCAAGGAAATCGTTCTGCCATGCGGGATCGCGCACCTGAGCGCGGAACGCTTGGTACTTCACGTCGTCGGTGCAGAGCGTGTCGCCGTGCATCAACAAGGTCGGGGTGCCGTACAGATCGACGACGATCGGGTCCTGCAGGAGCGCGACGCCGGTCGCGCGCGCGAACTCGTCGCCGACGAGAAAATCCCGGTTGCCGTGCATGAAGTAAAGCGGCACGCCCGAGTCGCTTGCCTGCCTGAGTGCCTCACCGATCTCGGCGTGCAAGGGATCGGCGAGATCGTCATCGCCAGCCCAGTATTCGAAGAGGTCGCCGAGGACGTAGAGTGCGTCGGACCCCGGCACGCGTTCGCGCAGGAAGCGGATGAAGAGCGTGTTGATCTCCGGCCGTTCGCGGCAGAGGTGAAGGTCGGAGATGAAGAGGGTGGCCATGGAAACGCGCGAAGACGTGAAGGCGTGAACGGGTGAACGGGTGAACGGGTGAAGGGGTGAAGGGGTGAAGGGGTGAAAAACCAGCGGTGGCGCTTGTGACTGCCGCGCTCAGACCCGTTCACCCGTTCACGTCTTCACTCCTTCACGCGGCCGGCATGCCGGCCGCTACACCTCTTCCGCTTTCTCGATCACCACGTCCTCGGCAGGCACGTCCTGGTGAAAGCCCTTGCTGCCGGTCTTAACGCCCTTGATCTTGTCCACGACTTCCGTGCCTTCGGTGACCTTGCCGAAGACGCAATAACCCCAGCCGTGCGCGTTGGGCGCGGTGTGGTTGAGGAAGTCGTTGTCCTTCACGTTGATGAAGAACTGCGCGGTTGCGGAGTGCGGATCGTTGGTGCGTGCCATCGCGATGGTGTAGCGATCGTTCTTGAGTCCGTTCTGCGCCTCGTTCTTGATCGGTGCCTGCGTCTGCTTCTGGCGCATGCCGGGCTCGAAACCGCCGCCCTGGATCATGAAGCCATCGATGATGCGGTGAAAGACGGTGTTCGAGTAGAAGCCGCTGTTCACATAGGAGAGGAAGTTCTGGACGGTGGCCGGGGCCTTCGCGTCGTCGAGCTCGATCGTGATCGGGCCGTGATTGGTGGTCAGCTTTACCTTGGACATGGGGTTGCGCTCGCTATTTGGTTGGGTTCAGGATTTTCGTTCCCTCGACGATCACGGTCTGCTGCGGCACCTCGGCCGGGAAGGGCCCGGCGGCGCCGGTGGGGATCGCCGCGATCTTCTCCACCACATCCATCCCTTTGACGACGCTTCCGAACACGGTGTAGCCGTATTCGCGCGGGTTGGGTGCGCGATAGTCGAGGAAGTTGTTGTCCTTGAGATTGATGAAGAACTGCGAAGTTGCGGAGTGGGGATCGTTGGTGCGCGCCATCGCCAGCGTGGCCGTCACGTTCTTCAGCCCGCTGCCTGCCTCGTTCTTGACCGGCGCCCGCGTCGGTTTCTGCTGATAGTCCTTGGTGTAGCCGCCGCCCTGCACGACGAACCCGGGAATCACGCGGTGGAAGATGGTGCCGGTGTAGAAGCCGTCCTTCACATAGCGCATGAAGTTGTCGACGGTGGCGGGCGCCTTGTCGGCGTACAGCTCGACGACGAAGCTGCCGACGTTGGTCTTGAACTCGACCTGCGGATTGGCGGCAAGCGCAGCGCCGGCGCAGAGCCCGAAGCAGAAGAGCACGCCGGAGGTCAGAAGACGGAGGAATCGCATTGGGGGGTACCTTTCGCTATGAAGATGAAGAACGTGCAGCGAGCATCGTCACCGCTGCGATGCGCCTTTCTTGACACCGCCGCCCTGCTTTTTCGGCGGCGGCGGCGTGTGGAAGACGGGTGTCGGCGCTTCGTCGGGACGCAGCTTCTCCAGCGCCGCAATCTTCGTCTGGAGTTGATTGTTGGCCGGGTCGTAGCGCGCAGCGTCGCGATAGGAGGTTTCGGCGAACTTCGTATACACGTCGCCGAGATTCTCCAGCGCGACCGAGTATTCGGGAAAGGCGGCCACCGCCCGCTCCAGGTAATCCCGTGCCAGGGCGTAGCGGCCCTGCTGGGCGTAGATCACGGCGAGATTGTTGTAGGGCTCGGCAAGCTCGGGATATTGCTCGATGATCGCGGTGTAAAGCGTGACGGCTTCTTCCGTCTTCCCCTGCTGCGTGAGCAGCTGCGCCTTCAGGAAGCGCGCGCGGGCATCGTTCGGCTGATCGCCGAGATAGCGCTCGATGCGCCCCAGCGCCTCGTCCGTCTTTCCCTGCTGATAGAGTTTGGCGGCGTCGTCGACGGCGTCGGCACGGACCGCGAGCGGAGCGGCAAGGGCAAGGCAGAAGAGGAGCGCGGCGCGGCGTGGCGGGGTCACTGTGCTATACTCCGGCGCGTTCCAGGATTCGCGATCGCCGGATTCTAGCAGCATCCCTCGAACACTGTCACAGCCGCAGCGCCTTCCCCCCCTTGAGCGTCAAGACGCGATTCGCGCCCAGCCCCACCGGCCTGTTGCACTTCGGCAACGTGCGCACGGCGCTCTTCAACGCGCTGCTCGCGAAGGCGAGCGGTGGCGCATTTCTGTTGCGCGTGGAGGACACCGACGTCGAGCGCAGCCGCGAGGAATACGTCCGCGCGCTGCAGGACGACATGCGCTGGCTCGGCATGCTGTGGCAGGAAGGTGAGGGCGTCGGCGGCGCGGCCGCGCCGTACCGGCAATCGCAGCGCACGGACGTCTACGAAAGCTACCTCGCGCGGCTCGAAGCCAGGGGGCTGGTGTATCCCTGTTTCTGCACGCCGCTCGAACTGGAGGTGTCGCGCAAGGTGCAGGCCGCCGCCGGACAGCCACCGCGCTACAGCGGCAAGTGCGCGCACCTGAAAGCCGACGAGATCGCGGCGAAGCGCGCGCAGGGCATCGCCTGCGCGCTGCGCTTCCGCATGCCGAAGTCGACGCTGATCGCGTTCGACGATCTCGTCCGCGGACCGCAGAAGTTCCCTGCCGATGACATCGGTGACTTCATCATCCGGCGTTCCGACGGCAGCTTCGCATTCTTCTTCGTGAACGCGGTCGACGATGCGCTGATGGGCGTCACACACGTGCTGCGCGGCGAGGATCATCTCACCAACACGCCGCGACAGATCGCGCTCCTGCAGGCGTTGGAGCTCACGATCCCGACGTATGCGCACATCTCGCTCATCGTGGACACGCAGGGTGCGCCGCTCTCGAAGCGCAGCGGCAGCCTGTCCGTGCAGGAGCTGCGGGAACTCGGGTACTTTGCGGGCGCGGTGGTCAACTATCTCGCGCGGCTCGGCCATCACTTTGCCGATACGCGCTATCTCACTCTCGACGAGCTCGCGGCGCAGTTCGCGCCCGGGCATCTCGGCCGTGCGCCGGCGCGCTACGACCGCACCCAGCTCGATCACTGGCAGGCGCAGGCGGTGGCGCATGCCGATTCCGGCACCATCACCGCGTGGCTGCTGCCCTATGTGCTGGGCATGGTGCCGACCGAGGATTTCTCGAGCTTCGCCGAGGCGGTGCGCGACAACGTGCTGTTTCCGCAGGACGGAAAGCTGTGGGCGGAGTCGATCTACAACGAGCCGCTGCTGCTCTCCGAGCGTGCGCGCGGGGTGATCGAGGCGACGCCGCCGATCTTCTTCCGCCACGCGTTCCAATCGCTGCAGCCGGACATGGATTTCGCCGCCTTTTCGGAACGCGTGAGGATCTCGAGCGGCGCCACCGGCAAGCAGCTCTTTCAGCCGCTGCGTGCTGCGCTCACCGGGCACCTGCACGGACCCGAGATGCCGCGGCTCTTCAAGCTGATCCGCTACGAGCGCGCCAGGCGTCGGCTCGCCGAGCACGTGCTCAACCTCCAGGTCGACTGATGCCCGTCGGCGGCGGGCGGCGCGGCCTGTCTTCATGCTGAAGATCTACAACACCCTCGCCCGCGACAAGCAG